>DATCZB010000351.1:0-5355 GCA_036526155.1 Gammaproteobacteria bacterium | reverse complement strand
GAGATAGGTTGCATTGGGCGTGATCAGCTCGAGCGTGACGGCCCGATCCCGATAACTGATGCTGTCTATCATCATGGCGTCGTCAACAGCCGCGGCAATGGCCGCTAGCGTCGCGAGAAAGCCCGACCCGGCCGAAGCAGCGCTCTGACCGTAGTTGGCCAGGCGACGCCCCATTTCCACCAGGCACCCCGAGAGCTGCGGTGAGCCATAGCTTTGCGCGCAGATTTCAGTCGCCTCAGCCGTCAACCGGCTCTCATCGCTGCGCAGCTTGAGGAACTCGGCGCCCTTGCCGGCCACACCGACGGCAACGAATGCCAGGGCGAACCCGGCGGCGTAGCGCCACGGACGCGCCACGGCCCGGAGGCTCGAGCGCGCGGCATAGTCGCCCTGGGCCAGATTGACCCCCGGACGAAACACGAGCCCGGAAGCCAGCTTCGGGAGGCACCCGTCGGCGAGCTCGCGGACATTCAGGTTCGTGACCCCCTGACCCCAGGATTCGATCTCATCGCGGCGCGCCGCGAGCGTTTCAGGGTCGACGAAGAGCACGACATCGTTCAGGTCTTGGCGTTCCTCGCGCTCGGCTTCGAGCAAACGCCAAAGCTCCGCGAGACCGAGGTTCTCGAACACGAACGGAGCACCTTTTGGCCTTCTGCCGAGGGTCCGGTTGCCCTCGAGAAACAGCGTGACGACGCCGGGCGTATCCGGCACCGCATCCGCTTCGGAACAGACCCGGTGAGCCGAAACACCGGCCGACCGCAGCACATCGAGCCAGAGCCCGAGCCTGTCGCGACCTATAACCGAAATGGCCAGCGCGTTGTCGTCATTGCGTTCGCCGGCCGCGAATTGCAGCTCCGAAATGTCGCTCGCGAAGTCGTCCTCGAGAGAATACGGAAGCATCTGCCGCAATCGCGCCTGACTGGTCGCTGGCACTCGGGCGAGGCAGCTGACGACCTCGCGGGCCGGCAGCAGCGCCGTGACCTGCATGCCCTCGGCCCGCTCGACGATTTCCATGAGCGGCACGGTATCGGGCCCCTGCAGGAGATGCCCGTCGGAATTCAGGGCGGCGACAACGGCTTCTTCAGAGCTCTCACTCAAGCGAATGAAAAGGTGGTTTGTCACTACTCGACTCCGAAACTCCGAAACAGCGTTCGCGTCAGCCCGCTGTCGTGTCGCTGCAAAACGGTCCTAATTCTCAGCGTTGTGTCCCCGATTGTCACCCGACCACTTAGCAAAAAGTGACCCGATACGCCGTCGAGCCGCGGCAGCATAAGCTCCGAGACCAGGCCCTGAAATGTCGTCTCGATGCTCGAGAACTCGCCGCTGGCACGTTCGTCGACCAGCGATGCCGCGGTGTTGATGTCGATCTCGTCCGACAAGGAGGCGAGCAGGATATCCGATGCCGTATTGACGTTGAGCAACGTACCGCGGGGCAGGGCGGTCACATACGGCGCAATGCGTGCATAGGACTCGGCGTCGAAGCCGTTGATTGCCATGAGCTCTGTGGGGGACGTCATCATGCTGTTCGGCGCCATGTACTGTGGATCGGCCCGGGAATAAGCGTCGTCCTCGCCACCAACCGGAAAGCGCGGTTCGGAGTCGGGGTCGATCCAGTCGATGACCGCGCCGGCGACTGCGGGATCGATCTCCACCAGCTGCAGCAGCCGCTCGAACTGGGCGACCATGACCTCGTCTTCCTCACCCTCGAGGCTGACCAGGTTGTTGAGATTGAAACGTCCCTGAAGATCTTCGAGCGCCCCCTGGATGAATCCGCCTTCGATGGGCAGCGGGGCGATCTCCACGGCCCACACCTCGCCAAGATGATCGCTGTCTGGCGAGTCCTCGAGATCCTGACGCAGGATGTCGCCGGCCCAGGCCTCGGCGCCGAGCGCATATTGCAGCCCCTGGTCACTGGCCATGGCGCTGGCCGTGCGCAGCTGGTCCAGTGTCGACAACCACATCAGATTGGTCGCCAACAGCGTCCCGACCGCGACCACGAGTATCGCGGTCAGCAGCGCCACGCCGCGCTGGCGTCGATACCGAAGCGCCGCGTTCATAGCTCTACCAGCCGCCATACGCGTCCAAGATCCTCCAGCTCCAGACCAAATTGCACGGCCTTGGGCCGGTCCGTAGGTGAAACCAGCAGAGTCGAATCGAGCGGCGGCCAGTCCAGCCACTCGGCTCCGTTGTCGTCGTAATAGACAACCTCCATCTCCCGAATTCCGGTCAGGAGCTCGTTGCGAACGGGCGGCGTCGCCAGGGTGCGGTCCGTCACCGGCCAGTAAAACCGGACCAGCATGTCGTCCTCGATGTCGTAAGCGACCCGGAGCACGGTGCCGCGAGGAAAGCCGGCCGGGTTGGTCCAGCCGCCGCGGCTGAATTCGAGCGCAAACTGATGCGTCGGATCGGCCAGGAAGCTCGAGCGGATGCCAAACCCCTGCTCGTCGCGGGTGATGCGAGGATGCACCTGCGACAAATCCTGCACAATGATGCGCATGGCAAACTGGATCTCCTGCCACCGCTCTGCGCGCTCCGAGGCAATCTCCTGCTGGCTGATCACGGTGCGGATGCCGGTCAATGCGACGACCCCGATGATGGCGACGATAGCGAGCGCGATCAGCAGCTCGATCAGCGTGAAGCCGCGGAGGCGTTTCATCCTCGCGGCTCCCGGTTCGTCGTCTGCCAGCTGACCGGCGGAAAGTTCAGCGGCGCCGGCGGTTCGATCAGGCCGGCGACGGTGTGAATGACTCGCTCCGGATCATCGGCGAGCGCTATCGCGACGTCAGCGCGGCGCAGGTTGTCGACCTCCGTTTCGCTGATTTCGATCCTGACATGCCAGAGGCGACTGGCGAACTCTACCTCGAGCTCTTCGGCTCCGGGCTCGGGCCAGTTGGGTTGAATGCTGAGCTCCGTGACCGTGTTGCTGCCGATCCAGCTGGCAATCGTCTTATCCCGCAGATAGATCGTGTTCGCCGCGAACTGGCTCAGCTGCAGGTAGACGGCAGTCATGCCCAGCGCAACGACGACCAGGGCGACCATCGTCTCGAGCAGCGTGAATCCGCGCACGCGCGCCCTGCAGCGGAGTTCAGATCGCACTGCGGGCAACCTCGGACTCCCCGTCGAAAGCCACGTTTAGCAGCACGCCGGGCTCGTCGAGCGCCGACTGGCGCAACAGCTCGACCTGAAACGGCGTGACCTCGCCGCTGGAGAGAATGATGATCTGGGGATCCGGCATCTCGTCCAGTTCCTCGTCGTCCGCCACGCCGGTCAGCGCCGACGGGAACGCATCGGCCGCGCTTTCGAGCTCAACGTCGCGGTCGTCGATCCTGAGCGTCAGCAAGATGCCCGAGGCGAGCGTGCGCGGCTCGAATGGCCGAACGGCATACGGGAGCCAGTCGGCGGCGTCGTAGTCGTAGATGAAGAAGTGGTAGCTGTCCTCGCAAACCAGAATCCCGAAGTCCTGCGTCTGCAGCAGGGCCTCGTCGCTGGCAAAGCCGACCAGCGACCCGAGTCGTGTCGCTTCCTGCTCGAGCTCGCGCTCTGCCCCGACCAGATCGGTCGACAGGATGGTGACGCCGACGAAGACACCGATGATCGCCACCACGACAAGAATCTCTAGCAGTGAGAATCCGCGTGCCTTGCGGGCGCGAGTCAGGCGGCTGGAATCAGTTGAGATTCCAGGAACCGATGTCGGCATTGGCGCCTTCGCCACCTTCCTGACCGTCCGCGCCGAGCGTGTAGACATCGTAATCGCGTCCATGGGTGCTCGGGTTATCGTACAGGTAGGTGCGCTGCCAGGGGTCCGTGGGAATGCTGTTGAGGAACCTTGCTACGGGCCGGTCGTCGACCTGCGCGTTGCCCAGCAGAATTTCGAGCCCTTCATCCTCGGTCGGATAGCGAAAATGGTCGATCCGGAACAGATCCAGGGCCGTGGAGATCCGGTCGATGTCGGCCCTGGCTCGCTCAACTTCGGCACGCCCCAGCTGGCCGATCACATTGGGTGCGACGATGCCGACCAGAAGGCCGATGATCACGACCACGACCATGATCTCGATCAGCGTGAAACCCGCTGCATGCGATCGGCGATTTGTCTGTCTCTCGTTCATCTGACAGGCTGGCTCCGAAATCCTTGCGCAATACCCTCTAGAACCCTGAAACATAGCATAGTTGCACGTTTCCCGATGTGACGTCCCGCGGCAAATACATGTTCACGAAACCCGCATTTCTGCGCTTCCGGCCGCTCTGCCTGCCGCTGGGGCTCGGATTCGTTGCCGTTCTGGCCGCAGCCGGCGGCGATCCTGCGCGTCTGGCCATGCGCTACGAACGCGTGGGGCTGGCAAGCGGCGAGCTGTGGCGGCTGATCACGGGCCATCTGGTGCATCTGGGCTGGAACCACATGGCCATGAATCTCGCGGCGCTGGCGCTGCTGGCCTACCTGTTGCCGAGGCTGATGCGGCCTCTGGACTGGTTCCTGGCGGCCATCCTGTCGGCACTCACGATCGATGCCGGGCTTTACTGGCTGAACCCGACGGTCGAGTGGTATGTCGGGCTCTCGGGTCTTCTGCACGGCTGCTGGGCGGCTGCCTGCGTTCTGGCGTTCAGGCACGGGCGGCGCGAGGCCTGGGTGCTTAGCTCACTCATCGTCCTCAAGCTCGCCTACGAGGCGGTCCGCGGACCGGTTTCGCTGAGCGGGCAGCTTGCGGGCGGTCCCGTGATTGAAATCGCCCACCTCTACGGTGCAGCGGGAGGCTTGCTGTCAGCGCTCCTGACTTCAGCTATTCGCTCCGTGAAGCGGTCGCTATAATCGCCCGCTCTCAGCGAACCACGGGGATCTCATGGATATCGAGTCGCTCGCACCCTGGCCTGGCATTGCCGGTCAGACGGCGGTTGTCACAGGCGCGTCGCGAGGCATCGGCAAGACCATCGCCATTGCGCTTGCCAGGCAAGGTGCAACGGTCGCAGGCACTGCGACGACCTCCGCCGGCGCGGCAGCAATCGATGCCGCGCTCAAACAGATCGACGCCTCGAACCGCGGCTTCGAGCTCGATGTCAGCGATGCCGAGTCGGTCGAGGCATTCATGGCGCAGGTCGGAGACGCGTGCGGAACGCCAACGATTCTCGTGAATAATGCCGGCGTGACCCGCGACAACCTGCTGCTGCGTTTGTCGGCCGACGACTGGGACACGGTTATCTCCACCAATCTCGGGTCGATCTTCCGTATGTCCAAGGCTGTTTTGCGCGGCATGATCAGGGCGCGCCAAGGCCGCATCATCAACATCGGTTCCGTGGTCGGCATCACGGGCAACCCGGGCCAGAGCAACTACGCGGCAGCCAAAGCCGGTCTGGTCGGGTTCTCCA
>DATCZB010000350.1:0-3052 GCA_036526155.1 Gammaproteobacteria bacterium | reverse complement strand
CGAGCCGCTGCCGAGCCTGGCAGCGTCCCTGAACGAGCCGCTCGAAAGCCTGACCATCGGCGTGCCCGAGAACTTTTTCGACGCCGGTCTCGATCCGGGCAACGCCGAGGCCGTGCGGGCAGCGCTCGGAGAGCTCGAGCGGCTCGGCGCAAGGCTCAAATCGATCTCACTGGCAAACATTCACCTGTCGGTTCCGACCTACTACGTCGTCGCACCGGCCGAAGCCTCGTCCAATCTCTCGCGGTATGACGGGATCCGATTCGGCCACCGGTCCGAATCGGCCGTCGAGGCCGATCTGGTCGAGTTCTACAAGCGCAATCGTGGCGAGGGATTCGGTGCCGAAGTGCAGCGCCGCATACTGACCGGCACCTACGTGCTGTCGGCCGGGTACTTCGATGCCTATTACCTCAAGGCGCAGAAGGCGCGGCAGCTCATCAGCCGTGACTTTGGCGAGGCCTTTGCCGAGGTCGACCTGATAGCCGGCCCGACGACGCCGACGCCGGCTTTCGGGCTCGGCCAGAAGATGGATGATCCCGTCGCGATGTACCTGAACGACATCTACACGATCGGGGCGAACCTCGCGGGATTGCCGGCATTGTCGATCCCCTGCGGCTTCGTCGCCGAGCTGCCGGTCGGGCTGCAGCTGATCGGCCCGCACCTGAGCGAGGCCCGACTGCTCAGGGCCGCGCATCACTTCCAGCGCCAGACCGACTGGCACCTGCGCACACCGCAGGACCTCAACTGAGTGGCCGGCATGGACTGGGAAGTCGTCATCGGACTCGAGATACACGCTCAGCTTGCAACCGAGAGCAAGATCTTCTCCGGCGCCGCGACGCGTTACGGGGCCGAGCCGAACACCCAGGCCTGCCTCGTCGACCTGGGTTACCCGGGTGTTTTGCCTGTGCTGAACAGCCAGGTCGTCGACATGGCGATTCGCTTCGGGCTCGCGACGCACTGCACTATCGCGCCGCGCTCGATTTTCGCCCGGAAGAACTACTTCTATCCGGACCTGCCGAAGGGCTACCAGATCTCGCAGTACGAGCTCCCGATCGTGCACTCCGGACACATCGACCTCGTGCTCGACGACGGCGAGACCAAACGGGTCGGGATCACGCGGGCGCACCTCGAGGAAGATGCCGGCAAGTCACTGCACGAGGACTTTCACGGCATGTCCGGCATCGATCTGAACCGGGCCGGCACGCCATTGCTCGAGATCGTCTCGGAGCCCGAGCTGCGGTCGGCCAGCGAAGCCGGCAACTATATGCGCGCGATACATACGCTCGTGCGTTACCTCGGCATTTGCGACGGCACCATGCAGGAAGGCTCGTTCCGTTGCGACGCGAACGTCTCGGTGCGCCCCGCGGGCACGACCGAGCTCGGCACGCGCACCGAGCTCAAGAACCTGAACTCGTTCCGCTTCGTCGAGAAGGCGATCGAAATCGAGACCGGGCGGCAGATCGAACTGATCGAGGATGGCGGCAAGGTCGTCCAGGAGACCCGACTCTACGACGCGGATCGCGACGAGACACGGTCGATGCGTGGCAAGGAAGAAGCCAACGACTATCGCTACTTTCCCGATCCCGACCTGTTGCCGGTCACGATCGACGAGGCCCGCATCGAGCGCGTCCGGTCCGAGATGCCGGAGCTGCCTGCCGCCAGACGGGAGCGCCTGATCGACGAATATGGCCTCTCGGCCTACGACTGCGACATTCTGGTTGCCGACCGCGAGCTCGCCGATTACTTCGAAGCGGCCGCGGGCAGCACCAGGGCGTCGCCGAAGATTGCGGCGAACTGGATCATCGGCGAGCTGAGCGCGGCGCTGAATCGGGAAAATCTCGAAATCGGCCGGTCCAGCGTCTCAGCCAGCGAGCTCGGTTCCCTGCTCGACCGAATCGAGGATGGCACGATCTCGGGCAAGATCGCCAAGGATGTGTTCGAGGCGCTCTGGAACGGCGAGGGCGCGGTCGACGCAATCATCGCCGAGCGCGGGCTAAAGCAAATCTCCGACTCGGCCAGCATCGAGGCGCTGGTCGCCGACGTCATTGCCGCGAACCCGGAGCAGGTCGAACAATTTCGCGGCGGCAAGACCCAGGTGCTCGGCTTCCTGGTCGGCCAGGTCATGAAGGCTTCTCAGGGCAAGGCAAACCCGAAGCAGGTCAACGAGACGCTGCGCAAGCTGCTCGACCAGTAAAAAAGGGGTCAGACCCCTTTTTCCGAAAAAGGGGTCTGACCCCTTTTTTGGCAGACCGGGCAGTCGGGATTCCGGGCGAACTCGATCGACTGCCAGCCGCCGCTGGCGGCATCCCAGAGTGTCAGCACGCCGGTGTGCCGGCTCCGGCCCATGACGACGATCTTGATCGCCTCGACCGCCATCAGGCAGCCAATGACACCGGGCACGGGAGCCAGCACGCCTGTGCCGACGCAGTCGCCGAGCAACTCGTCGCCCTCGCTGTAGACGCAGCGGTAGCAGGCGTCGGAAGCCTGAGTGCCGAAAACAGCTAACTGTCCCTCGAAGCGAAGCGCGGCACCACTGACCAGCGGCTTGCCGGCCGAGACGCAGGCACGGTTGATCGCGAGGCGCGTGCCGAAGTTGTCGGTGCAGTCGAGGACCACGTCCACGCCCGCTGCAGCGGCTTCGAGCGCAGCCGCACTGAGCCGGTCGGGCAGGCACTCGACGGTGAGCGCCGGGTTGAGCCGGTCGAGCGCTGCCGCAGCGGCGTCGACCTTCAGCGAATCGATGTCGGCGTCGCCGAACAGCACCTGCCGCGGCAGGTTGCTTCGATCGACACGGTCGAAATCGTTGAGCACGAGTCGGCCGACACCGGAGCTTGCGAGGTACTGCGCCGCGGGGCAACCGAGGCCGCCGAGCCCGACGATCAGCATGCTGGCAGCGCCGAGCCGCGCCTGCCCTTCGGCACCGACCTCGCTGAGCGCGACGTGGCGCGCGTAGCGGTTGGCGTCGATCACGGCGTCGGCCCGCGAAAGATCGCCACACGCGGCAAGCCGGCCAGGTCGTCGAGAACGGCCTCGCGGCGCAGGCCTTCGGCTCGCG
>DATCZB010000349.1:0-7904 GCA_036526155.1 Gammaproteobacteria bacterium | reverse complement strand
GATATACCGGCCGACTTCCGACGCCGTCCTGCGCACCCTCTCGATACGCTCGGCCTGCGACTCTGCCGAGCCGTGGGAGAAGTTGACCCGCACCACGTCGACACCGGCATCGATGAGACTGACGAGCGTCTCGACATCGTCCGTCGCAGGCCCGAGTGTCGCAACGATCTTGGTCCGCCTGCGTTGCGAGGGCGCATGCCGCGCGATGGCAATCGTCGGATCAGCGGAGCTTACGGGTGGCATAGGATCAGTCGAAAATCGTTGACGTTGGTGCGCGTTGGGCCGGTTCGGATCAGCAAATCACAGGCATCGAAGAAAGTATAGCTGTCATCCTGCGCCAGCGACTCCTCGACTGAAACGCCCCGTTCCGCGCCGATCGCCTTGCTCGCGGGAACGACGATTCCGCCGGCATGATCACCGTGGCCGTCGATCCCATCGGTATCCGCCGCGAGCGCATAAACGCCCTCGCGGCCATCGAGCGCAATCGCAAGACTCGACAGGTAGACGAGATTCCGCCCGCCGCGCCCGTCCTTTCTCGAGATGACGACCCGGGTCTCGCCGCCCGACAGGATCGCGACCCGGCGCCCTGCCTCGATATGCTCGAGCGCCAGGGCTGCATGCTTGCGGCCGAGCACCGTCGCCTCCTCATCGATATCGTCGCCGAGCCCGAGCACCTCGTAACCCTCGGCGCGCAGCAGGTCGGCAGCGGCAGCGAAGGCCCGCGATGCAGTCCCGATCAGGGCGAACTGGTCCGCGTCGAAGGAGGGGTCGCCCGGTTTCGGGGACTCGTTGCCGGCGTCCTGCAAGACGGGCATGAGATCGTCGATCAGCGGGTAACTGTAGAAGTCGAGAATGCTGAATGCGTCCGCCTGGGTCGTCCGATCGGGAACGGTGGGCCCGGAGGCGATGTCGCCGATATCGTCGCCCGGCACGTCCGAAATAGCATAGGTTGTGACCGGTGCGGGATGTGCCGCCACCGCCAGTCGCCCGCCCTTGAGCGCCGACAGGTGCTTCCGCACGCAATTGATCTCGCCGATGCTCGCCCCCGCGTGCATCAGAAAATTTGCGGCATCGCGCTTGTCGGCCAGAGTGATCCCGGGCAACGGTACCGACGCCAGCGCCGACCCGCCCCCGGATGCGAGGAAGAACAGCTGCTCGTCGGAAGCATGGCCCCGGGCAAGCTCGAGCAGCTTCTGCCCGGCCGCCGCACTCGCCTCGTCGGGCGACGGATGGCCCGCCTCGACGACCTCGATCGCGCCCGAGGCCTCACCGGGTTTCAGCCCGTGGTCGTAGCGCGTCACGACGAAACCGCGGACCGGGGCACGCCAGTTGGCGTGAAACGCCGCTGCCATCGCGGCCGCGCCTTTGCCGGCACCGAGCACGACTGCGGGCCGATGCTCGTCGATGCTGTTGACGGCCTCGGGTATCAGGCGCTCCGGCGTCACAGCATCGATCGCGACGCCGAAAGCGCGTCGAAGCAAGTCGATCTCGACCGAATCCTTCACCGAAAGTGCGCGTCTCCCGCGCGGCGCTCGAGAACGGCAACGCCCGGCAGCTCCTTACCCTCGAGAAACTCGAGAAAAGCGCCGCCGCCAGTCGACAGGTAGGAGATGCGGTCCGAAACGCCAAACTGCTCGACGGCCGCCAGCGTGTCGCCGCCTCCGACGATCGAGAAAGCGGCGCTGGCGGCAACGCTCTCGGCGAGCGCGCGCGTGCCTGCCGCGAACTGCTCGAACTCGAACACGCCGAGAGGGCCGTTCCAGACAATGGTGCCGGCCTGCTCGATGATTGCCGCATAAGTCCGCGCGGTCTCGGGGCCGATGTCGAGGATCATGTCATCCGGCCCCACTTCGGCAACCGGCTTGACGGTAGCCGAAGCATCGGCAGCGAACTCGGGCGCGACGACGACGTCGGTCGGAACCGGGACCGATGCGCCACCAAAATCGCCGGCCAGCAACTCGCCGGAGAACTCGAGCATCTCGGATTCGTGCAGCGACTGACCGACGGGATGCCCTTTAGCGGCGATGATCGTGTTGGCAATACCCCCGCCGAGAATCAGCGTGTCTACCCTGGCCGCGAGGCTCTTGAGCACGCCGAGCTTGGTCGACACCTTGGAGCCGCCGACGATGGCGACCAGCGGCCGTTGCGGGTTTTCGAGCGCTGCTGCCAGCGCCTCGAGCTCCGCGGCCAGCAGCGGACCGGCACAGGCCACAGGCGCGCACTCGGCGACGCCGACCGTGCTTGCCTGAGCGCGGTGGGCCGTGCCGAAGGCGTCCATGACAAAGATGTCGCAGAGAGCGCCCATCCTGCGTGCAAGCTCGGGCGCGTTCTGCTTCTCGCCAACTTCGAAGCGAACGTTTTCGCCGAGCACGATCTCACCCGGCTCGATCTCCACACCGTCGAGCCAATCGGGGGCGAAGCGCACGGCCTGCCCCAAAAGCTCAGTGAGGCGCTCTGCAACCGGGCGCAGCGAGAATTTCGGGTCCGGCTTGCCCTCTTCGGGACGGCCGAGATGAGACATCAGCAAGACCCGGGCTCGCTGCTCCAGGGCACTGCGCAAGGTCGGCACAACGGCCTTGAGCCGCGCGTCGCTCCTGACCCTGCCGTTCTCGATCGGCACGTTGAGATCGGCGCGAATCAAGACGCGCTTTTCGGCCAGGTTCAGCCCCGACATCTGGAGCGGAGCCGTCATCGCAATCTCAGCTCGCTGCCATCAGCGCCAGCGTCGTATCGAGCATGCGGTTCGAGAAGCCCCATTCGTTGTCGTACCACGAGCAGACCTTGACCTGCGTGCCGCCGAGCACTTTCGTCAGGCCGGCATCGAGGATCGACGATGCCGGATTGTGATTGAAGTCAATCGAGACGAGCGGCTCCTCGGTATACCCGAGCACACCGGCCAGCGCGCCCTCACTCGCGCTCTTGACGGCAGCATTGACCTCCTCGACGGTCGTCGCGCGCGAGGCCTGAAACGTCAGATCGACGACCGAAACATTGATCGTCGGCACTCTCATGGCGAACCCGTCGAGCTTGCCGTCGAGCTCGGGCAGCACGAGGCCGACAGCGGCCGCCGCACCGGTCTTGGTCGGGATCATCGACTGCGTCGCCGAACGCGCGCGCCGGAGGTCCTTGTGATAGACGTCGGTCAGGACCTGGTCGTTGGTATAGGCGTGAATCGTCGTCATCAGCCCGCGCTCGATGCCGATTGCGTCGTTCAGGGCCTTGGCGAGCGGGGCCAGGCAGTTCGTCGTGCACGAGGCGTTGGAGATGACGGTATGTTCGGCCTTGAGCGTATCGTGATTGACGCCGTACACGATGGTTGCATCGATGTCCTTGCCGGCCGGCGCGGAGATCACGACCTTTTTCGCGCCCGCCGCCAGATGCGGTGAGGCCTTCTCCTTGGATGCGAAGAATCCCGTGCACTCGAGCACGACATCGACACCGAGCTCACCCCACGGCAGCTTGCCCGGATCCCTCTCGGCACAAACCCGTATGCGGTCGCCATCGACCACCAAGGCGTCACCGTCGACGGCGACATCGAACGGAAACGGCCCATGTGCCGAATCGTGGCGCGTCAGATGCGCGTTGGTGTTGGCGTCTCCGAGATCGTTGATGCCGACAATCTGCAGCTCGTCACGTCGCCCGCCTTCGTAGACCGCCCGAAGGACGTTGCGGCCAATGCGGCCGTATCCGTTAATCGCAAGTTTTACCGGCACTGATGCCTCCTTAATTTAAGCTGGGTCGGCCGCGCTCATAAGAGCCGCTGCGCCGCCTCCACAATCGCTTCAACTGTGAATCCGAATCGTTTGAAAAGCTGGCCCGCCGGCGCCGACTGGCCAAACGTCGTCATCGAGATGACGTCGCCGTTGCAACCCGCATAGCGCCACCAGCCGTGCGCCACGCCAGCCTCGATGATCAGCCGCGCCGTGCCCCGCGGCAGCACGTGATCACGGTAGGCCTGCTCCTGCGCCTCGAAACGCTCGACACACGGCATCGAGACGACACGAACCGAGCGGCCACTCTGCTCGAGCTCGGCCGCGGCCCGGGCGGCGAGCTCGAGCTCCGAGCCTGTAGCGATCAGCACGATCTCGGGCGGCGCGTCACCGTTACTGAGGATATAGCCGCCACGGGCGACCATTTCCAACTGATCCTGACTGCGCTCCTTGTGCGGCAGCGTCTGCCGGCTCAGGCAAAGACAGGTCGGGCCGTCCTCACGCTCGAGTGCTGCGCGCCAGGCGACCGCCGTCTCGACTGCATCAGCCGGACGCCAGACATCCATGTTCGGAATTGCTCTGAGACTCGCCAGGTGCTCGACAGGTTGATGGGTCGGCCCATCCTCGCCGAGCCCGATCGAATCATGCGTCAGCACATAGATGGATCGAATCTGCATCAGCGACGCCATGCGCATACTATTGCGAGCGTAGTCGCTGAAAACCAGGAACGTTCCACCGTAGGGGATCAGCCCGCCATGCAGCGCAAGACCGTTCATGATGGCGGCCATGCCGAATTCCCGGACGCCGTAATTCACATAGTTGCCGCTGGCGTCATCGGCCGTGATTCTCTGCGAGCGCGAGAACCAGGTGTTGTTCGATCCCGTCAGGTCGGCGGATCCGCCAACGAGCTCGGGCCGCAGCGGGCCGTAAGCCTCGAGCGCGTGCTCGGAGGCCTTGCGCGTCGCAACGCTGGCGGCCTCTTTGGCGATCAGGCTGACGACACCGTCGGCCGCGTCGCTCCAGCCTTCGGGCGGCGCGCCACTCATCCGGCGCTCGAACGCTGCCGCCAGGTCCGGGTGTGCCGAACGATAGGCCTCGAGCTTGCCCTGCCAGGCTTCGACGAGCGCCCGCCCGCGCGCCCGCGCGTCCCAGGCTTTGAGCAGATTTGCCGGCACCTCGAAGGGCGGATACTGCCAGTTCAGTGTTTGCCTGGCTGCGGCGACTTCGTCCTCCCCGAGCGCGGCCCCGTGAGTCGCGGCCGTGCCCTGCTTGTTCGGCGCGCCAAAACCTATGATCGTCTTGCAGCAGATCAGGGAGGGCCTCGAGGTCTCGGCTCGCGCCGACTCGATCGCGGCTGCAATGGCGCTCGGGTCATGACCGTCGACGTCATCGATGACATGCCAGCCATAGGCCTCGAACCGCTTCGACGTGTCGTCGCTGAACCAGGCATCGGTCTCGCCATCGATCGAAATACCGTTGTCGTCGTATATGGCCGTGAGCTTGCCGAGTCCCAGCGTGCCGGCAAGTGAACAGGCCTCGTGCGACACGCCCTCCATCAGGCAGCCGTCGCCGACGAAGACGAAGGTTTGATGATCGACGATCTCGTGCCCTGGCCGGTTGAACTGGCTGGCGAGGATCTTCTCAGCGAGCGCCATGCCGACGGCGTTGGCAACGCCCTGACCGAGCGGCCCTGTCGTCGTTTCGATGCCGATTTCCGGTTCCTTCTCGGGGTGTCCGGCGGTCCGGGAATCGAGCTGTCGAAACGCCTTTATCTCGTCGAGCCCTAGCGGGTAACCGCTCAGATAAGCGAGCGAATACAGCAGCATCGAGCCATGGCCGTTCGAGAGCACGAACCGGTCGCGATCAGGCCAGTCATGGTCCAGCGGGCTGAACCGCAGGAAATCGTTCCACAGCACTTCGGCGATGTCAGCCATGCCCATCGGCATGCCGGGATGCCCGGAATTGGCCGCCTGGACGGCGTCCATCGACAGAGCGCGGATTGCATTCGCAAGCTCGCGCCGGGGCGGCCTGCCAGCTGCCGCAATCTTTTCGCTACTCGATGCCATGGATTTATTGTGATTGAGTTTGAAGGACCGGAAGCAAGATTCTCGCCCAGTCGCCGAGCGGCACGCAACCGGGCCGGGCCCTGATCTGTGAGCTAAATCCGCCGGCGGTCCGGCGCATTGAGTAAGATGTTGAGCCCGCCTTCAGCTCCCTACGGCAGGATGACCAGGAACCCGGACGACAGGCCGCTTCACTTGCTGCAAATCAGCGATACGCACCTGCATGCTTCAAAAGACAGCAGAATGCGGGGCGTCAACACGTTCGATACTTTCCGCGCCGTTCTCGACCGGGCTCTCGAGGACGACGCCTGGCCGCCCGACTCGGTGCTCGTCACCGGCGACATCGTCCAGGACGAGAGCCGCGTCGGATATGAATTGTTTCGCTCCGAGATGGCGCAGCTCAAGGTTCCCGTATTGTGCCTGCCCGGGAATCATGACGACCCCAAGCTGATGGAGGAGATCCTCGCGACCAAACCGTTTCAGTTCTGCGGCGCGACCCGGCTCGGAAACTGGTCGCTGATCCTGTTGAACACTTTTCTGACGGGCGAAGACGCGGGCGGTCTGGGAACGCGCCGGCTGGAAGCGCTCGAGTCGACCCTGAAAGAGCACGCGAGCCAGCACGTCCTGATCTGCATGCACCATCAGCCGCTGAATATGGGCAGCGCCTGGCTCGACGGCGTCGGTTTGCGCGATGCAAAGGAGTTCCTGCGAGTGATCGACGCGAACACGAGTGTCCGCGGCGTTCTCTGGGGCCACGTGCACCAGGCATCCGACCGCGCGCGCGGGCATGTCAGGTTCCTGAGCGCACCATCGACCTGCTCGCAGTTCTTGCCCAGCAGCGACTTCTTCGCGATCGACAACCGGCCGCCGGGCATGCGCTGGCTGACCCTGCATGCGAGCGGGCGCATGGAAACGGAAGTCGTCTGGCTCGAGAACTTCAGCTAAAGGTCAGTCGACCTCGACCATCTCGAAATCTTCCTTGCCGGAACCGCAGTCGGGGCAGCGCCAGGACAGCGGGACGTCGTCCCAGCGTGTTCCGGGGTCGATCCCTTCCTCCGGGCAGCCTGCGGCCTCGTCATAGATATAGCCGCAAATCAGGCACATGTATTTCTTCAACGCTAGCGGCCCTCCAGATTGTCCGCGCTCTTCAAAGCCTGTTGCAGCAGCCTCGGCAAACCGCCGAAGCTGCCGTTCGACATCATTACGATCTGATCGCCCGACTGTACGTCGGCCAACACCCCATCGACAATTTTGTCCACGGAGGTTTCCACGCTGACCTTATCGCCCAGATCGGCAAGCGCCGCCCTGAGATCCCACTCGAGATCCTCGGCCTCCAGCACATAGACGCGGTCGGCGTCACCCAGTGATGCGGCCAGGGCCGCACGGTGGACTCCCATTCGCATCGTGTTGGAGCGTGGCTCGATGATGGCGACAATCCTGCGCTCACCCTGCTGGGCGCGCAGCGCGGCCAGCGTCTGGGAGATTGCGGTCGGATGGTGTGCGAAGTCTTCATACAGAGAGACGCCGTGAAACACGCCCCGCTTTTCGAGCCGCCGCTTGACCCCCTTGAAGCGCGACAGGGCCTCGAGCGCCAGCTCGATGTCCACGCCGGCATGGGCGGCGGCGCTGATTGCGGCCAGCGCATTTTCCAGATTGTGGCGGCCGAGCAGCGCCCAGCCGACCTGTCCGACGCTTTCACCCTTGTGCAGCACGCTGAAACGGCTCTTGGCACCGATCAATTCGTAATCGGCAGACCAGTCGGCTCCCGCGTCGGATGACGTGAACGTTTCGACCGGCGTCCAGCAGCCCATCTCGAGCAACTTTTCCGTCGGTTTGCTCAGTGCATTGACCGAGATCAGGCCGGAACCCGGGACGACTCGCAGCAGTTGATGAAACTGCCAGATGATCGAATCGAGATCCGGATAGATGTCCGCATGGTCGTACTCGATATTGGTGATCGCCAGCGTCTTCGGCCGATAGTGGACGAACTTGGCGCGCTTATCGAAGAACGCCGTGTCGTACTCGTCGGCCTCGACGACGAAATAGCGTGAACGCCCGAGGCGGGCCGAAATCGAAAAGTCGCGCGGCACGCCGCCGACCAGGAATCCGGGCTCGAGGCCCGCGTAATCCA
>DATCZB010000348.1:0-6177 GCA_036526155.1 Gammaproteobacteria bacterium | reverse complement strand
GCGGCCCGGCTGCTCGAGGCTGCGCCCGTCGACGTCATCGTTTCCGATGACGGTCTGCAGCATTACCGGCTGAGGCGCTCGTATGAGATTGCGGTAATCGACGGTCAGCGCGGGCTCGGCAACGGTCGCTGCCTGCCGGCCGGGCCCTTGCGCGAGCCGCGTGCCCGTCTCGGCACAGTCGACGCCGTCGTCATCAACGAGGGCGAGTTCGAAGGAATCGAGGCGTTCAGAGCCAGGGTGCTTCCTGCGCGCGTCTGCGAGCTCGGGACGCGCAAGCAGAAGTCGCTCGAGGATTTTGCCGGGCAGTCGGTGCATGCCGTTGCCGCGATCGGCAACCCGGGTCGTTTTTTCGACCTGTTGTCGCGGCATGGTCTCGTGGTCGAGCCGCATGCTTTCGCCGATCATGCCGAGCTCAGGCCGGACGATCTGGAATTCGACGACGGGCATCCGGTGCTGATGACGGAGAAGGACGCGGTAAAATGTGGTGGTGTCGATATCCGGAATCTCTGGTGTGTCGTTGCGGAGCTTGAGTTCGAGCCGGGTGACGGTGAGCGTCTCGAACGCGAAGTGCTCGACCACCTGCAGCGAAGACCTGAAAACAGATGAGTGAATTCTCCGTAGTCATTCCCGCCAGGCTGGCGTCGCAGCGCCTGCCGGGCAAGCCCCTCGTCGAGATCGTGGGCAAGACGATGATCGAACGCGTCTACGCTCAGGCGACCGGAAGCCGGGCGGCGGAGGTCATCGTGGCCACGGACTCGCCCGAGATCGAAGCGGTTTGCCGCGAGGCCGGCGCGCGCGTCGAGATGACCGCGAGCGATCACGCCAGCGGCACGGACCGGATCGCAGAAGTCGCGGACCGTCTCGCTTGGCCCGAGGATCGTATTGTGGTCAACGTTCAGGGCGACGAGCCCCTGATTCCGCCGGCTCTGATCGATCAGGTCGCGAGCCTGCTCGATGCCGACCCGGCTGCGGCCATGGCGACGCTGATGACGCCCCTGGCACATGATGACGAGTACCGCGATCCGCATATGGTCAAGGTCGTAACAGACAACACCGGATCGGCGATTTATTTCAGCCGCGCGCCGATTCCATGGGATACGGCCGAAGGCGTGCCCGATGACGCCCGCCGCCACATCGGTCTTTATGCCTACCGGGTCGGGGCCTTGCGCAGGATTGCTGCAGCTCCCGTTGCGCCCCCGGAGCGGGCGGAGCGGCTCGAGCAGTTGCGCGCTCTCTGGCTCGGCTTGCGTATCGCCGTTGCGGACGCAGTCGAAGAGCCGCCGCGGGGCGTGGACACAGAGGAAGATCTCGAATTCATCCGCGAGCTCGTGCGAGTGCGGAAACAGGGAACCTGAAGCATGGCATCACTGGTCGATCGGATAAGGACGCGAATCACCGGCAAGGGCAAGTCGCGAGTGCCCGAACGTGATCCGGACTACAGCGTGCTGTTCGTCTGCATGGGCAACATCTGCCGCTCGCCGACCGTCGAGGGCGTCTTTCGCGAGCGCGTTGTCGCCGAGCTGCCGGACTGGTTTATCCAGATCGATTCGGCTGGTACCCACGCCTACCACGTCGGTCAACCACCCGATCCGCGCGCACAGCGCGCCGCCGAAAAGCGCGGGATCGACCTCAGCGACTTACGCGCGCGACGGATTGCCGAGGACGATTTTTCGAGCTTCGATCTCGTGCTGGCGATGGATCCGCTGAACGTTGCGGTGATGGAAGATGTCTGTCCACCCGAGCACCGGGAGCGAATACGTTTGTTGATGGAATTCGCCCCAGCTCTCGAACGCGAGGATGTCCCCGATCCGTATTACGGCGGCAGCGTCGGGTTCGAGTACGTGCTTGATCTCGCCGAGGAAGCCACGGCGGGCCTGATCACCCACGTCCGTTCAGTGCTCAAGTCAGACTAGCTCAGGGTCAGGGGTTGCCTGGCTGATTGCCTTCGGGGCGCGCCTCAGCCACCGGTGCCGCGGGCTTTACCTCCGCCGGCGCGGCCGGGGGCTCCTGGCCATTACCCTTGTGGTCTTGCCTGTTCTCGGTCTCGGGCGAAGCGCTTGGTCCCGCCTGTTTGCTCTCGGTCTCCGCCGACCGGCCGGGCTCACTCTGCCTGTTCCCGGTGTCAGGGGAATTACCCGCTCCGGTCTGCTTGTTCTCGGCCTCGGGCGCATTGCCGCCCCCGGTCTGCTTGGTCTCGGCCTCGGGCGCATTGCCGCCTCCGGTCTGCTGACTCCTGCTCTTCCCGGACTGCGACTTCCTTGACTGGGAGCCACGGCCACGCCGTCCGCGCGACTTGCGGCTGCGCGAACTACCGCCTTCCTGGGCGCCCGACTGCGCACCCTCCTGCTTGCGGCCTTCCTGATTGGCGCCTTCCTGCTTGTTGGTGCCTTCCTGCCTGTTGGTGCCTTCCTGCCTGTTGGCGCCTTCCTGCCTGTTGGCGCCTTCCTGCCTGGCGCCAGACCGACCGCCCTTGCCGCGCGTCTTGCGCTTTGAGCCCTGACCGCCGCGCCGACTGCCATGCTCCGGTCGGCGACCGGCTTTCTTGCTGCGGCGCTTGGCCGGCCGGCCGCGGCGCGAATCGGCCTCGCGTGATGTGCTTGCCGCTCCGATGCCAAACAAGCCGAGCAGCCGGCTCAACAGCGATGCCTTCTTTTTCGTGCGCGGCTTTTCCTGCTTGGGCTTGATCTCCGGCGCTGGGGTTTCCGGCAGCACTTCGGATACGGCCGGCGCCTCGACCCGGGGCGCGGGTTTCGATTCCTCGAACTTGGCGCCGAGGTCTTCCTTCGCCTGGACCATGTCGTAGCTGGTGCCGACGTTTTCCGGATTCTGCGTCTCGTCGTCCCGGACCCGGCGGATGGAGTAATTCGGTGTCTCCAGCTCGGGATCGCTGACGATGAGGACCTCGACGTCGTTACCCTGCTGAATGGTCTGCACCCAGTCGCGTTTCTCGTTGAGTATGAAGTTTCCAACTTCGATCGGCACCAGCGCGATGACCTTCGACGTGCGCTCCTTGCGCGCTTCCTCACCAACCAGTCGCAGCACCGCGAGCGCCAGTGATTCCACGCCTCGGACGACGCCGTTGCCGCCGCAGCGCGGGCAGACGAGCTGCGTGGATTCCTCGAGCGAGGGCCGCAATCGCTGCCGCGACATTTCCAGCAGGCCGAATCGGGAAATCTTGCTGATCTGAATGCGCGCACGGTCCGTGCGGACGGCTTCGCGCAGGCGGTTCTCGACCTCGCGTTGATTCCGATGCGGACCCATGTCGATGAAGTCGACGACGACCAGACCGCCGAGGTCGCGGATGCGAAGCTGCCGCCCGATTTCGTCGGCTGCCTCGAGATTGGTTGTCAGCGCTGTTTGCTCGATGTCTTCGCCCTTGGTCGAGCGCGCCGAGTTGATGTCGATGGCCGTCAGGGCCTCGGTATGATCGATGACGATGCTGCCGCCGGAGGGCAGGGACACGCTGTGCGTGTAGGCAGACTCGATCTGGCTCTCGATCTGGAACCGCGTGAACAGCGGGACGCCGGCGTCATCGTAATGCTTGAGCTTGCGCAGGCTCTCCGGCATGACCCGGGACATGAAATCCTCTGCGTCCTTGTAGACGTCGAGATCATCGATGAGGATTTCGCCGATTTCCTGGCTGAAGTAGTCGCGCAGGGCGCGAACGATGGCGTTGCCTTCCTGATAAATCAGAAACGGGGGCGGGCGCGAGACCACGACACCCTTGATGGCTTCCCAGACCTTGAGCAGGTAGTCCAGATCCCACCTGAGCTCCTCGATATCGCGGCCGACGCCTGCCGTGCGCACGATGCAACCCATGTTCTCGGGCGGATCGAGCTCCTCGAGCGATTCGCGGACGAAATCCCGATCTTCTCCGGTGATCCGGCGTGATACGCCGCCGGCGCGCGGAGTGGTCGGCATCAGCACCAGGAACCGCCCGGCAAGGCTGACGTACGTCGTGAGTGCAGCGCCCTTGTTGCCGCGCTCCTCCTTCTCGACCTGCACGACGATTTCCTGCCCTTCCTTGAGCACGTCCTTGATGTTGATGCGGGAATCGGGAGCGGGTTCGGAGATGAAATACTCGCTCGAGATTTCCTTGAGCGGCAGGAACCCGTGGCGCTCGGCGCCGTAGTCGATGAACGCCGCTTCGAGGCTCGGCTCGATGCGGGTTATTCGACCTTTGTAGATATTGGCTTTGCGTTGCTCTCTGGAGGGGACCTCGATATCAAGATCGTAGAGCTGTTGGCCATCGACCATGGCCACTCGCAACTCTTCGCGCTGAGTTGCATTGACTAACATTCGTTTCATAGAAATTTGGCCCTTCGGCGGCAAGCCGGTGCAAGCGCGCAGTATTGGCGAACGGCGCAACAACTCGATCGAGCGCTAGTCGAGAGTTACCAGTCTGATGGCGGTCGAGAGTCATTTGATAGCCTGATTCGCGGCGTTGGTATCCGGATTGCCGTATGAGATTTCAGGATTAACGGGGCCGCTCATTCTCAACAGAGCGGCTCGAAAACTTTTCCGGAGCTCTGCACCTGGCATCCAGCTCCACTCGATTACTATAACATAGCTCTTTTCCCCGTTTCGAAGAGCTCCGGTTTGACTGAGAAACTGCGAAGCCAGGGCGTCAGTTACTCCGAGATCGATGAGGACCTCGCGGGTCAGCGCCTCGACAACTTCCTGCTGACGCGCCTCAAGGGCGTTCCGCGCAGTCACATCTATCAGCTGATTCGCTCGGGCCAGGTCAGGGTCAATTCCGGACGGACGCAACCGAAATACCGGCTCAAGGCCGGCGACAAGGTTCGCGTGCCGCCGGTCCGACGACGCGCGCCGGCCGCAGCGCCCGGTACCGGCGAGGGCCTCGACTGGCTGGCCGAGCGCATCATCTTCGAAGACAACCGGTTGCTCGTCGTCGACAAGCCGGCCGGTCTTGCCGTGCATGGCGGCAGTGGTCTCGACTTCGGCCTCATCGAGGGACTGCGCAGTCTGCGGCCGGCATCGAAGACGCTCGAGCTCGTGCATCGTCTCGATCGCGGCACCTCGGGCTGTATTCTCGTGGCCAAGAAACGCAGCGCGCTGAGGCAGCTACATGCGCTGATCCGCGAGGGCGCGATGACCAAGCGTTATCTCGCGCTGGTCGAGGGCCGCTGGGAGCACGGCGTGGTCGAGATCGACACGCCGTTGAGGGTGGGGCGTGATGCCGGCGGCGGCGCCCGCGTCCGTCCGGACGCCGAGGGCAAGCCATCCATCTCGGAGTTTCGTCTCGTCGAGCAATTCGGGCCGACGGCCTCGCTGGTCGAAGTCGAGATCCGCACGGGCCGAACGCACCAGATCCGCGTGCACGCAGCTTCCGCGGGTCATCCGGTCGCCGGCGATGACCGCTACGGCAGCCCGCCATTCAACGCGGCAATGGAAGCTGTCGGTCTGCGGCGCATATTTCTGCATGCGCACCTGATCGAGTTTGTCTGGCCCGAAAGTGAAGAGGACTTTGTCATCAGCGCGCCGCTGCCCCGGGAGCTCAACGAGGTTCTGAACCGGCTGGTCCCGCCCCGACGTCGCAAGGGTCGCTAATCCGGCGCGGCGAGCGGATCGAGGCCCGTGTTGCGGAGCGCTGCGGTTACCCAGATAAGAGGCAGGCCGATCAGCGCCGTCGGGTCGCTCGATTCGATGGCCTCGAACAGGACCACGCCCAGGCCCTCGGCCTTGAATCCGCCGGCGCAGTCGTACGCCGATTCCAGCCTCAGATACCGATCGAGGTCGGCGCGCGGCAGCCGGCGAAACCGAACTCGCGTGAGGTCGACGTGCTGTTGCAGGTCCCGGTCCGGTCCCGCAGCGATACATACCGCGGTGTGGAATAGCACTTCACGTCCCTGAAACAACTCCAGCTGCGCGACGGCTTTGGCATGACTTCCCGGTTTTCCGAGTGGTCTGCCTTCGAGCGAAGCCACCTGGTCCGAGCCGACAACGACCGCATCGGGGTCCCGGACTGCGAGCGCCTTGGCGCGGGCCAGGCGGCTTGCGAGCTCAGCCGGAGACTCCTCGGGCAGCGGCGCCTCGTCGACGCCGGGCGCGGCGGTCTCGAACGGCAGACCCAGGCGGTTCAGCAATTCGCGCCGATACGGCGAGGTCGACGCCAGAATCAGTCGCTTCGCCACGCCGGAATCCTCGCCCTGAATT
>DATCZB010000347.1:0-6952 GCA_036526155.1 Gammaproteobacteria bacterium | reverse complement strand
GAACTCGGTCGCGAACAGCCCGCGCTCCCCGGGAAAGAGCATGACGGTGGCGTCGTTGGAATGATTGAGCCCCGGGTGTATCAATTCGACGCGCTTACCGCCGAGCTCGATCTGCATGCGATCCGAGTAGACGATGTCGGGCGGAACGATGTTGCGCTGCAGCTCGGCGGGCGTCACGACGCCGTCGTCGTTGACGTCGACCTGGGCATGGAAGCCGTCGAACATGCCGCAGATTCCCGGCTTGGCATTGGTCGGGATAGCGATGTCCTCGGGGTCGATCAGGCCATTGTTGTTGCGATCGACCATGTCGCCCGGCATCTGCGGATAGCGGCCGTCCATGTTCCGCAGCATGTTCTCGTGGGCCACGAAGGTCGCCGTGTCGGCGAAGACCTCGCCGCCCTCGGCATGATCCCAGTGACTGTGGCTGTAGACGACGTAGCGCACGGGCACGCCGAAGCGAGCGTCGAGCTCGCCCTTGAGCCAGGTCGCGAACGGGGGGTTGAGAGGATCGCCGAGCACGATGCCGTCCGGCGTGACCATGAAGATCGCCCACCAGTTGCCGTTGTTGGCGCGATACACGTCGCCGGCCACATGGACGATCTCCCGCTGCATTCGCGGCGGCTGAGCCGACACCGCCTGCGCGAGACCCAGCATCAAGAACAAGAGCAATAACGCTTTTTTCAACCCGGTCGAGCCTCCTGCCTGAGCGCGCGCAAGGCGCAAGGTGGATCAAGAATTACGGCAGCGGCAGCTCCGGACTGTCCTGGTCGCGAGCCGCAGCAAATGCCGGCAGCGGTGATTCCGATCGCACCTGCTCGAGCCAGAACACACCGTCGTACTGCCCGCTGTTGCCGCGCGTGCCGAGAAAATCCAGATCGCCGTCACCATCGACGTCATGGGAAATGAACTTGTCGAACATGCCGCGCTCGCGACGCGAGAAATCGTGGCGCGCCCAGCCCGCACCGGCGCCGAGGTTCTCGAACCAGGCAAGCCTGCCCAGCGCCGCCGTAATGTCGGCGACACCGTCTTCGAGGCGCGACGTCGCGGCATTCGAAGCCCCGCTGTATCCGCCCGTCATGAGGTCATCGTCGCCGTCACCGTCGATATCGGCGACGGTAATACCGACGAGCTGATCCGGCGCATAGCTGCCGATACGGTGAAATATCCAGGGCTCGCTCGCATTCCGCGGCTGTTCGAGCCACGCGGCATCGACACCGAGGAGGTTTTCGGTGTTGAACGTGACGATATCGAGCCAGCCGTCCCCATTCAGATCGGCAAAATCCATGTTGAAGACGTTGACCGTGGGCGGCTCTGCTGCGCCGGACTCTGCTATCGTTATCGGATGCTCGATGAACTCGAGTTGGCCGCCGGTGCTGACGTTCTCGAACCACATGGAACGAGCCTCGGCGACCGATGCGGCCACGACGTCGACGTCGCCGTCATTATCGAGGTCGACACTGCGTGAGTTGATCGGCCACGGGACACGGGTCAGGACATGCTCCGACCATGCGTCGTCGTCGAGTCCGTTGCCGCCGGCGATATCGAACACGCTGATCTCTTTTGGCTCCTGGCGGACCCGCGTGGGATCCTGCGAGCCCTTGTTTGGCGTGGCGATCTCGGGCGTACCGTCGCCGTCGAAATCAGCTGCAAACACGCGGATGAACGAGCCCCGGTCGCGCGTGATCGAGGGAATCAGTCGCGGCCAGTCGCCGGCGCGGATGTTGCGGCCGGGATTCTCGAAGTAGATCAGGTGCGACAGCTCGCACGCGGCGACGATATCGAGCCAGCCGTCGCCGTTGATATCCGCGATCGTGGCGTCCTCTGCCGCACCGGCTTCCGGGCCTTCGGCCAGCGTCACGTTGATCCAGCGATCAGGGTCGGCGGTGCCGAAAGCGATGCGTATGTGCCCTTCCGGAGCGCCGTCGTAAACATCGTCGGACTCATGCACGGACACGATGTCCTGATAGCCGTCGTTATCGAGATCCGCCATGACCAGGCCGTCGCTGCCGCGAAGCTCAACGCCGCTCAGGAGCTCATCGTCGATCCGGTGCTCACGCCAGGAAATGTAGTTACCATCGGCGGCTCGAGCCTGCGTCAGTCGCTCGTTCAGCAGCCCGGCGACAGGCGCCGCCGCGCCGCCACTCCCGGCATCTGCCTCCGGCGCGCCCGGCGCGCCACCGCAAGCGGAGAGACCGATCGCGACGACCGCTGGAGCTATCCTTCGCATCAGGTATTCCCCCGCAAGATCTGAAGCCCTGCCGCCGTAGTATAGACTCTCGCCGATAGCTGATCTCAAACTCGCCGTGTTGAGCTTGCGCTATCGCAAGCTGGGCGGCGGCATAGAAGCGGTTTGAAGCTGCCGGCTAGCCTGCCCGGATCCAGCGCCACAACGTCCTGAAATCGGGCGGCTTGCCGGTCAGGAGCAGGCCGATGCGAAACACGCGCGCCGCACACCAGATGGCGACGTAAACGAAGGCGACACCGATCGCGATCGACAGCCAGACCTGCCACACGGGCGGCGGCTCGGTCGATGACAGCCTGAGCAACATGCCGAACGTATTGATCGGCGGAATGAAGCTGACGGCGATGCTGAGCGCGGAGCTCGGGTCGCGTGAAATCGGGATCCAGAGAAACCACGGCAGCATGAGCATGACCGTGACGGGCATCATCAGCGACTGCGCTTCACGCAACTCATTGACCGCCGCACCGATGGCCATCATGAAAGACCCCACCGTGAAAAAAGCGATGAGGAAGAAAATAAACAGATAGACGATCAGCATCGAATCGAGCAGGCCAAACAGCGAGAACGACGCCAGAATCAGGAGCCCGACGGCCAGATAGATCGACATGCCGAGCAGACTGACGCCCATGTAGCCAAACAGCTTGCCCGCCATCAGCTGCATCGGCGAAACGGCCGACAGCAACACCTCGACCACGCGGCTCGATTTTTCCTCGATCGTCGAGGTCATCAGGCCCTGGCCACCACCCATGATCCCGATGATGAGCAGGAACATGAATGCCGCGGGCAGGATGAAATTGAGGCCTCCGATACTGTCTCGTTCTTCGGTCTCGGTCACCGTAATCGACTCACCGGGCGCAACGCGCATCAGCCGGTCGACCGTCTCGCGGTCGAATCCGAAGGCCTCGATCCTCAGGTTGACGATGGCTTCCCGAAGCAGCAAGTTGACGGCCGCCATCTCCCGCTGATCGATAGCGGGAGCCGTGTAGAGATCGTAGCTGCCGAAATCCGAATTCTCGACCGCGGGCCCGATGGCATTGGCGTGAACCTCGACCAGAGCGAGCAGCCCGCCACTCTCCGGCGGCTGCAGCAGGAATTGCTTCTCGGACTCCAGATCGGCATCGGCGCTGAGCTGCATGAGCGTGAAGTCCGGCCCGAGGTCGAGTGCTTCCATCGCATCGGCCGCGCCTGCGAACGCGCCGCCGCTCGCGCGCACCGAGTCGGCGAGGCGTTGCTCCATCGACCCGGAGCGCAGGACCTGACGCGCCTCGACGGTTACCCGGCCCGTCGGATCGTAAATGGCAATCCTTCCCGTGGCGCGGAAATCATCGTCATCCATGAGGTTCACGACGAAGATGACAACTCCGAGCATGACCGGGAGAAACAACAGCCCGATCACGAATGCCTTGGTGCAGACGGTTGCAATGAACTCGCGCAGCGAGATCCAGAGCACCTTGCTCACGCGTCCGCCTCGGCCGCGACCAGGCGCACGAAGACATCCTCGAGCCGCGGTCGGCTGAGCTCCATGCGGGCAACGGGCAGCGCCTGCGCGACACGCCGCATGACGCGCGCCTGATCGGTGCCATCGGCCAGCTCGAGCACGATCTGCCCGTCGCGCAGGCGGACTGCCTCGACACCCCGAATCCCGCCGAGCGCCGAAGTGTCGGCATCGGCCTCGAGAGGCTCGACCAGCACCCGCCCGATATCGAATTGCCCGCGGATCTCGCGGATCGGATCGTCGAGTACCTTGCGGCCCTTGTGCATCATGATGACGTGGTCGCAAATATCCTCGGCCTGCGGCATGACATGGGTCGAGAACAGAATGGTCGCGCCGCGCTCGTGCTCCTTCACGATCTGATCCCTGAGCAATCGCATGCTGACCGGGTCCAGACCGCTGAACGGCTCGTCGAGAATCAGGAGTTCCGGCTCATTGATGATTGCGGCAGCGAACTGAACCTTCTGCCGCATGCCCTTGGACAGCTCCTCGCAGGGACTCGCTCCGACATCCGGCAACTCGACACGGTGGAGCAATTCGTCGATGCGAGCATCGATGACGGCGTCGGCAACGCCTTTGAGCCGGGCGATGTACTTGAGGTAGGCCCCGACGCGCATGCTTTTGTAGACGCCGCGCTCTTCCGGCAGATAGCCGATCTTGTCCTTGGCCTCGAGCGCAGTGTCGTGACCAAGCACCTCGAGCGTGCCGGAATCCGGGAACAGGATCGACATGAGCATGCGGATCGTCGTCGTCTTGCCCGCGCCGTTGGGACCGATAAAACCGTAGAGCCCCCCGGCAGGAATACTGAAGCTCAGATCCTGAACCGCGATCGTCTCACCGAAAGTCTTGGTGACGGCCGCGAGCCGGATCGCCTCCATTCGGCTCAGGCCGCTAGTGCCTGCGACAGCTTTTCTGCTCGCCCGACACCGGCAATGAATTCGGTGACGCTTTCGAGCTGCTCCCGGGCCGATTCGACGCGATTCACGCGGCGCCGGAATTCGTCCGCGCCGGGTAAGGCGTCGAGATACCAGGCAATGTGCTTGCGCGCGACACGAACGCCGTGCGTGTCGCCGTAAAGATCATAGAGGCCGGTCAGGTGCTCGCGCACGATCGCCTCGAGCTCGGCGCGGTCGGGCGTCGCACCTCCGGCCCCGGCAATCTCGCGGAAGATCCACGGCCGCCCCGGGGCGGCGCGACCGATCATGAGCCCGTCGCAGCCGGTTTTCTCGAGAACGTGCCTGGCCCTGGCTGCGCTCGTAATGTCGCCATTGGCGATGACGGGGATCGAGACCCGAGACTTGATGCTCGCGATCGTTTCGTACTCCGCGTCGCCCTTGAAGCGCTGGTCCCGGGTTCGCCCGTGCACGGCCAGCGCCGCAACGCCGGCCGACTCGGCAATCCTTGCGATCGCCACGCCGTTCCTGTGCTCGCGATGCCAGCCGGTTCGTATCTTCAACGTCACCGGCACGTCGACGGCCGCAACCACGGCTTCGAGTATTCGACCAACGAGCGCCTCGTCCTCGAGCAGCGCCGATCCGGCCCAGGCCTTGAGTACTTTCTTGGCCGGGCAACCCATGTTGATATCGATGATGTCGGCGCCCTGATCGACATTGAAGCGCGCCGCCCCGGCAAGCATCTCGGGATCGGCCCCGGCGATCTGCACGCCGATCGGCCCGATCTCGCCCGAATGATCACGCCGGGAAACACTCTTGCGCGTCCCCCAGAGCTTCGGGTCCGAGGCAAGCATCTCGGACACGGCATAACCGGCGCCGAGCCGACGGCAGAGCCGTCGCATCGGCTTGTCCGTCACGCCCGCCATCGGCGCGAGAATCAGTGGCGGATCGACGCGATGACGACCGATCAGCACGGCACGCAACCTCGTCTCAGGGCCCGACGCTCAGAAAGCCAGAGGATCGGGACGAACCTGAAACTTGACAGCTTTACCCAGCGTGCCTAGGCCGCCTTCGGTGTGCCAGATCAGGTGCGTACCGTAGTTGGCCCAGAGCCCGCGACCCTTCCAGCCGCCCTGAGGATCGTCGATGCGACCGTCCAGGCCACGATGGTAAAAGCCGAGTGGATAGGGCACTCGCAGCGTGGTCCAGTCGCCCGACTCACGATCGAGCACGAGCAGCGCATCCGAATTCGAACCGGTCGCGATCGGCGTGTCCTGACCGAAGCCCGAAACGTTGTGCTGGTCGACCCAGCCGAAGTAGTGGAAGTCGGCCGGAATGTCCGTGCCCTTGAACGTCGGGCCCTCGGTCTTGTAGAACGTCCAGCCTTCGTCGCAGTGCGTTCCGTCGACGGTCTCCGGACCATTCAGGACATCGCACTGGCTGCGGTCGAAGCTCGCCACATGACTCGAGGCGGCAAGGAACACCCACGGTATTCCGTTGCTGTCGATATCGATACCGCGCGGGTCGAGACCCGGCTCGGGAACCCGATACACCTCGGTGATGCAGGTCTCGGGCGGGTTCGGGCCCGGATCGATCCGAACGATTTGCCCCGGATACGTATCGGACGCGCCCCAGACCGAGCTGTCGACAGGACTCGGGATGACCGAGTAGAGATTGTAGCGAACCTCCGTGTCGCGCCGCCGATCGAGCTCGCCCCCGGCCGGCGTCCACGGCTTGGTGATAACGCCGTCGCCATTGGTGTCGACGATCTGCGGACACCAGCCCTGGCTCGCCTGCTCGTCACCGGTCAGATCGTACTGGCGCGTATTGACCCAGCCGAGAATCGGTCCGAGCAGCTCGTTGAAATACACCGTCTGATCCGGATCGTTGTCGAACTGCAGATGATGCGTGGCGAAACAGGTGTCGATCAGGACGAATTCGCCGGTATCCGGATCATAGTAGCCGGCCTGCCGCACACTGAGATTCAGCGGATAGTATTCGGCAAACGGATGATCCGAACCCTCGCGACACCATGCCGGCTGCTCGTTCCGGATCTTGGTCGTCAGCCAGACTCGGCCCTTGCGGTCGAGCATCGGATTGTGCGGATCGGACGGGTGCTCAGGGCCCCAGAGGTGCTCGTCACCCCAGAAGTTCGACGGCACGGCCGGGGGCGGAAACCGCGAAGAGACCTCGCGAGCGTCCTCGCGCGTCGGGATGATGATCTCCCACGTATCGTTGTCGACCGGATCGAGCACGGTCAGCTTGCCGTGACCCGACGAGACGGCGTAGAGCGGACCCCAGGCATTGACCGTCGGATCGTTCTTG
>DATCZB010000346.1:0-5556 GCA_036526155.1 Gammaproteobacteria bacterium | reverse complement strand
GAAACCCGGCCACAGGAACTTGCCGTCGGCGTCGCGGCGGAACCAGTTGACGTGGAAGACGTCCGGCAGCTCGAGATTCCGGCCGCCAAACCCGAGCCAGTGCGCCCAGTAGTCGCCGAAGTTGTAGCCGCAGAACGGCTTCATGGCCATCGGGTCGCGGCGCACGACGCCGACCTGGCCGGTCGCAGCCGCGGTCGTCTCGGACGCGACGCTCGCCCCGACGAGCACGCCGTGCTGCCAGTCCTTGGCCTGGTAAACGAGCGGCGCGAGCTCGCGGCGCCGGCCGCCGAATACTATGCCTGAGATCGGGACGCCTTCGGGCGCATCGGCCAGCGACGAGTAGCTCGGATTCTGTTTGGCGCTGACCGTGAACCGTGAGTTGGGGTGGGCCGCGTCGCCTTTGCCCGTGTACGGGTTGCCCTTCCAGTCGGTGACGGGTTCACCGACGTCCTTGTCTTCCCACCACGGCTCGTTATCGGCCGTGACGGCGACGTTGGTGAAGATCGTGTCCTTCTCGATCATGTCGTAGGCGTTGCGATTGGTGTCGCGATTCGTGCCCGGCACCACGCCGAAGTAACCGGCCTCGGGATTGATGGCCCGAAGCTTGCCGTCTGCGCCCGGATGCAGCCAGGCGATGTCGTCGCCGAGCGTCCAGACCTTCCAGCCCGGCATCGAATCGGGCGGAATCAGCATCGCGAGGTTGGTCTTGCCGCATTGCGACGGGAAGGCGCAGGCGAGGTAATGGGTTTCGCCGGCGGGGTTCTCGACGCCCACGATCAGCATGTGCTCGGCGAGCCAGCCCTCGGTTCGCGCCTGGAAGCTCGCGATCCGAAGCGCATGGCACTTCTTGCCGAGCAGCGCATTGCCGCCGTAACCCGAGCCGTAGCTCATGATCTCGAGATCCTCGGGAAAGTGCATGATGAAACGACGCTCCGGATCGAGCTCGCCGATCGAATGCCAGCCCTTGACGAAACTGCCGTCCTTTTCGATCCGCGCGAGCGCCTCGTCGCCCATGCGCGTCATGAGCTTCATGTTGGCCGCGACGTACGGGCTGTCGGTGACCTCGACGCCCGTTCGTGAGAACGGCGAGTCGATCGGTCCCATGCAATAGGGAATGACGTAGAGCGTGCGCCCCTGCATGCAGCCTTCGAACAGCTTCAGCATGCGCGCGCGACCCTCATCGGGCGCCATCCAGTGATTGTTCGGCCCGGCGTCGTCGGGGTCGGGCGTGCAGACGAACGTCAGGTGCTCGACCCGCGCGACGTCGTCGGGATCGGACCGATGCAGATAACAGCCCGGATAGCTCTGCTGATTGAGCTCGAGCAGCGTGCCGTCAGCGAGCATTTGCGCGACCAGCGCCTCGTACTCTTCGTCGCTGCCGGTGCACCAGTGAATGTGATCGGGTTCTGCAATGCGGGCGACCTCGGCGACCCAGTCGCTGAGGGGCTTGAGGCGGGTTGTCATTCGTTTTCGCGGTTAGTGGTGAGGAATGCGTAGGGCGAAATTATATCGGTCAGCGCCAGAATCCCCAAGGCGACATAAGTCCATGAGCCGATTGGGTATAGTGTGCCGATGTCCGATATTGCGGAAGTTTTTTCGTCCAGTGGCCTGCTCGCCGAGCACATGCCTGATTTCAGCTATCGCGAGCCGCAGGCCCGCATGGCCGAGCTCGTCGACCAGGTGCTGGCGCAGCAGAGCTACGCCGTGGTCGAGGCCGGGACCGGGATCGGCAAGACCTACGCTTATGTCGTGCCGATTCTGCTTTCTGCGCAAACCGCAATCATTTCGACCGGGACCAAAACGCTGCAGGATCAGCTCTTCGCGCGCGATCTGCCCGCGCTCGGCCGCGCGCTCGGGCGGCCCGTCGACATCGCGCTGCTCAAGGGCCGCGCCAACTACCTCTGCTGGCATCGGCTCAAGAGTGCTCGCGAGGATGTCCGCCTCAAGGGTTCGTTGCGCTCCGATATCGACGCCATCGCGCGCTGGGGTCGGGTCACCGAGAGCGGCGACCTGAACGAGATCGAAGACCTCGAGGACGACTACCGGCTCAAGGCGCGCATTACCTCGACCGTCGACAACTGTCTCGGCAGCCAGTGCAGCGAGATCGACGACTGCTTCGTGCTCAGAGCCAGGCGGCGGGCGCAGGCCGCGTCGATCGTTATCGTCAATCATCATCTGTTGCTTGCCGACCTGAGTCTCAAGGAGGCGGGTTTCGGCGAGCTCTTGCCGGGTGTCGATTGCGTCATCGTCGACGAGGCCCATCTGTTGCCGGATATCGCGCAGCAGTTTCTCGACGTCAGCGTCTCGAGCCGGCAACTGGCGCGGCTCGGTCACGATCTGGCGGACGAAGCGCATGCGGCCGGAATCGGCCGCGAGCTCGAAGGCGACGCGCTCGGGCTGACGCGCCGCATCGCCGGGCTCGTGCAGGAAGCGGGCAGGACGGCCGGCAAGCGCGCCGGCTTGCCGTCGCGACTCGAGGCCGAGTTTGCCGGCGTCAGCTCCGACCTCGTGGGTCTCGCGGCAAAGCTCGAGGGGTTCGAGGCCGATGCGGGGCTCGCACGGTGCCGCGAGCGATGCCTGGAGACGGCAGACAAGCTCGAGCAGGTGCTCACTGCCGAGCCCGACGACGGGCTCAAGTGGTTCGACGCCGACGAGCAGTCGTTCGCGGCGCATTTCACGCCGTTCGAAATCGGCAAGGTGCTGGCCGAGCGTTTCGCGGACCAGGGCGGCAGCTGGGTGTTCACGTCGGCGAGTCTTGCCGTCGGCGACGACTTTTCCCACTTCAGCGATCGGCTCGGGATCCGGCCGGATATCGAGGCGACGCTGCCGAGCCCGTTCGACTATGCCAGCCAGGCGGCGCTCTACCTGCCGCCGGAGCTGCCGCCGCCGAGTGACCCGGCGCATACCGAGTCGCTGCTCGCTGCCGTCTATCCACTGATCACGGCGGCCGGTGGCGGCACCTTTCTGCTCTTCACGAGCCATCGGGCGCTGGCGGCGGCGGACCGCTGGTTCAGTCAGAAGCAGCTGCCCGGACCGCTGTTCGTGCAGGGTTCGGGCGCCCGAAGCCGGTTGCTCGATGACTTTCGCCACGCCGGCAACGGCATCCTGCTCGGCACCGGCAGCTTCTGGCAGGGCGTCGACGTCAAGGGGCCGGCGCTCAGGCTCGTCGTCGTCGACAAGCTGCCGTTTGCCGTGCCGAGCGACCCGCTGGTCCAGGCGCGTGTCGAGGCCATCCGGCGCAGCGGCGGCGATCCCTTCAACCAGTTTCAGCTGCCCGAAGCCGTGCTCGCGCTGAAGCAGGGCGTCGGCAGGCTGATCCGCGATTTCGACGATCGCGGCCTCGTCGTGCTCGGCGATCCCAGGGTTCGCTCGCGGGGCTACGGCCGCGTCTTTCTCGATAGCCTGCCGCCATTCGCGCGGATCGAGGATTCGGCCGAGGCCCTGCGTTTCGCCGAGTCGCTCGATGGCGCGCCCGAGGCGATGACGGCGTGACCCATGACGGTTCGGGCGACGACAGCATGAGTGGTGACGACACAGGCAACCTGCGCTTGCTCGCCATCGAGACCTCGTGCGCCACCGGCACGCTGGCGCTTGCGTCCGGCGGCGAGGTGCTCGAGCGAACCATAGCGACGGCGCGCGAGCAGACCGATCTCGTCCTGTCTTTCGTCAACGAGCTGCTCGGCGACGCCGGCTGCGCGCTTGGCGATCTCGATGCGATCGTATTCGGCCGGGGTCCCGGGTCGTTCACGGGCCTGAGGGTCGCCGCGGCCGTCGCCCAGGGCCTGAGTCTTGCGTCGGGCGTGCCGATCGTCTCGGTCTCGAGTCTGGCCGCGCTGGCGCAGGCGGGCTTCGAGCATCGGGCAACGAGCGCCGCGGCGGCCGCCGGCGGCGAGGAAAATCAGGGTGCCGGGCCCAGTCACGCACTCTGCTGCGTCGATGCGCGCATGGGCGAGGTTTACTCGGCGTCTTTCGGCTGGACCGAGGGCCTCGCGACGCCGGCAGGGGAGGAAGGCATCGGCCCGCCCGAGGCAGTCGAGCCGCCGGACCCGCCGTACCTGGCCCTCGGCGACGGGTTCTCGGCTCATGCCGACGCGCTGGCCCGGGTCATCGAGGCGGCCGAGGCCGTCGAGACTGCGGTCGTGCCCGGCGCGCGTCAGTTGCTCGCGCTCGCTGAGCCCGAGATCGCCGCCGGCCGATTCCTGCCGCTCGAGGCCGCGCTGCCGGTCTACCTGCGCGGCTCGGACGCCTGGCGCAAGTCCTGACAGAGCGCCCGGCGTAACATTTCTGTCATAAAATCCGCATCTAATGGATGGGTCTAGTTACCAGGCTGAACCATGACCCGGAAAACGGTACTGGTCGTCGAGGATGAGCGCTCGATCCGCGAGATGCTGGCTTTCAACCTGAATCGCGCGGGCTACGCCGTCGAGCGCGCCTGCGATGGGCGCGAAGCGCGGGCGGCGATTGCCGACAGCTATCCCGACGTCGTGCTCATGGACTGGATGCTGCCCGATATCAGCGGGCTCGAGCTGACACGTCAGCTCAAGCGCGACCCGAACACCAGGGAGATCCCCGTCATCATGGTCACGGCCCGGGCCGAAGAGGACGACCGGGTCACGGGGCTCGATGGCGGTGCCGACGACTACATCGTCAAGCCGTTCTCGCCGCGCGAGCTGCTGGCGCGAATCCGCGCCGCGCTCCGGCGGACGCCTGCGGCCGGCGACGAAGTCGTCAGCTTTGGCGAGCTGTGTCTGGACTCGGCCAGTCACGAGGTCAGGGTTGGCAAGGACGAGATTCAGGTCGGCCCGACCGAGTATCGATTGCTCGAGTTCTTCATGCAGCATCCGGAGCGCGTCTACAGCCGCGCGCAATTGCTCGATCGGGTCTGGGGCGGCAACGTCTATGTCGAGGAGCGCACGGTCGACGTGCACATCCGGCGGTTGCGCAAGGCCCTGACGCCGTCCGGCTACGACAAGACGATCCGCACGGTGCGCGGTGCGGGCTATCGCTTCTCCCCGGGGGTGGTTTGAGCATTCCCAGGCGCTGGCTGTCTCACTTGCTCGGACTGGCTGCATGGCTCTTTTGCGCCGTGCTGGTCGGCCTCTGGCTGGGATCGGTCAGCTGGGCGCTGGCGGGCGGTCTCGCGATCTACGTCGTTTATACGCTGCGCAATCTCTACATGCTGGATCGCGTCATCTTTGGCGCGGGTCGATTGCCTTTGTTCAACACGCGCGGGCTCTGGGCGGAGCTCGTAGCCCGAACCGACCGGACCCGTGCGCGTTCCCGGAGTCGCAAACGGCGCTACAACCGCCTTTTGCGCGAGGTGCGCGAATCGACGGCGGCGATCAGCGACGCCGGCATCATTCTCAACGCGGACTTCGAGATCATCTGGTTCAACCCGGCGGCAACGAGGCTGCTCGGGCTCGACCCGGCTCGCGACATCGGTAACCGGATCGAAAACCTGATCCGGCATCCGGAGTTCAGTGCCTATCTTGCAACGCCCGAAAGCTCGAGCATCATCGTCCCTTCGCCGCGTGAGCCTGACGGCACCTTGCATGT
>DATCZB010000345.1:0-9477 GCA_036526155.1 Gammaproteobacteria bacterium | reverse complement strand
CACGGACTGGTCGTTGTTCGATGGGTCTCCGGGCGAGGATTGTTGTCATAACGGTAAAGCAGTCGGCAATCCGGAGGGCCCGGTCTACGTGATTCCGTACGACTTCGACAACGCAGGGCTCATCAACGCCGAGTACGCGGTGCCTTCGGAAATTCTGCCCATCCGCCGCGTGACGACGCGGCTGTACCGCGGTCTGTGCCGCCTGAACGCGGAAGTCGGCGTCGCGCTCGATGAGCTCGGCCGGCAGCAGGATCGATTGATTGCGATCTTCGACAGCGACGTCATCGACGAAAATGCGCGCGAGCGGGCCGTTCGATTCATCGAGGGTTCATTCGAGGTCATAAATGATCCGGATGAGCGTCAGGCAGAAATCTATGAACGTTGTCGATAGCAAGACGCCCGTTTGCCCCGGTGTAACACGTGTTCTGATTACGCTGCTTGCGGGCCTTCTGTTCACGGCCGCCCTGCCGGCTCAGCCGGCATGGCAGTTCAGCGATGTGGAGCGAGTCGTCGCAGTTGCCGATATTCACGGCGCTCATGGTGCGTTTCAGCGAATCCTGCAGCGAGCCGGCGTCGTCGACAACGACCTGGCCTGGACCGGCGGACGGACTCATCTCGTGATCGTTGGCGACGTGCTCGACCGGGGCGCGGACTCACGGCTGGCGCTTGATCTGATCCGGGAGCTCGAAGTCGAAGCGGCTGCGGCCGGCGGGCGCGTGCACATGGTGCTCGGTAATCACGAGATCATGAACATGACGGGCGATCTGCGGTATGTCGCAGCAGGCGAATACGCGGCATTCGCGGCCGAAGAACCGATGGAGGTGCGCGAGGCGGAGTTCGCGCGCATCGTCGATGCGCTCGATGAGCCCGAGGCAATCGCCGCTGCACGGCAGCAGTTCGATACGGATTATCCGCCGGGTTTTTTCGCCCACCGGGAGGCTTTCTCGGCCACCGGCCAGTACGGTCGGTGGCTGCTCGAGAAACCGGTTCTGCTCGTCATTAACGACATGGCATTCGTCCACGCAGGCCTCGCGGGCGCGGTAATCGGCAATGCCGGCAGCCTGAATGCCCGGATGCGCGCAGAGCTCGACGAGTTTCTGACGGCCTATGAAAACCTGGTGGCCGCGGCCGTGATTTCCCGTGCGGAAACTCTCTACGATTTGCCGGCCCGGGTCGCCGAACTTCTCGAAGCCGCCGAAGCCGGCAACGACTCGTTGCCCGGCGGCCTCAGGAACGACGCTGCGAAGCTTCAGGATCTCGGGTCACTGTCCTTCCTGTCGCCGGACGGCCTGGTCTGGTACCGCGGCAACGTCGCGTGCAACCGGTTGACGGAGCAGGACCGCCTCGCCGCCGCGCTCGGGCAAATCGGCGCGGCGCAACTGGTCATAGGCCACACGCCAACCCGGGGCGCGGTCGTGTTGAGTCGAATGGATGAGCTGCTGCTGCGGATCGATACGGGCATGCTCAGTGAATACTATGGCGGACGCGCGTCGGCCCTCGTGGTCGAGGGCGATTCGGTCGCCGTCGTATACGAGAACGAGACCGAGCCGGCGACGCCGCTGCCGCAGCCGCGGCATGTCGGAAGCCGGCCGGCCAACCTCTCGGCCGCGGCGCTCGAAGCCGCGCTGGCCAGGGCGGACATCGTCGCGCGGCAGCCGTTCGATGGCACGGCCGAGCTCGTCTCGCTCGTCGACGGGGAGCTCGAGCTCGAGGCCATCCTCACGCTGGCCGAGCGCGAAACCGTCAACGTCGCGGTCGCCGCGTACCAGCTCGATCGGCTGCTGGGTCTCGACATGGTGCCGGTCACGGTCGCGCGTGAGATCGATGGCGAGCCGGTAGCGCTGCAGTACTGGCCACCAAATGCGATCAGCGAAGCGCAGCGCAGTGCAAGGCAGCTAGGGGGCTCGGCCTGGTGTCCGCTCGGAGATCAGCTCGAGGACATGTACCTGTTCGATGCGCTGATCTACAACCAGGGGCGAACGCTGGAGCGGATTCGGTATAGCACCGATAACTTCCAGCTGCTGCTGGTCGGACACGATCTCACATTTGCGAGCGAGTCGGACCGCCCGGCTCATCTTGCCGAGCTTCCTGTCGTGTTGACGCCGGCCTGGCGTGAGGCGCTGGAATCCCTCGATCAGCAAACGCTGTCAGTGGCTTTGGGTGACGTGCTCGACCGCCGCCGCTTCCGGTCATTGCTCGCGCGGCGCGATCAGCTGCTCAGTCTTGCCCGGTGACCGTGCCGCCGGAACCGTGGCCCATGGCCGTCGCCGGGCAGCGAGACGCCTTAGCCGGTTTCGATCGGCCGGTCGGCGTTCGTAATCCAGTCGCTCCACGAGCCCGGATACAGCACCGGCTCGGAATACCCGGCCAGCAGCAAGGCCAGGATATTGTGGGTTGCGGTCACGCCTGACCCGCAGTAGCAGGCGACATCTTCTTCCGGATCGACGCCAAGGTCCCTGAATCTCGCGGCCAGCGCATCGGGTGACCTGAACCGGCCGGCGTCGAGATTCTCGATGAACGGCGCGCAGACGGCCCCGGGTATGTGCCCGGCGATGGCGTCGATCGGCTCGCTCTCGCCGCGGTATCTTGCGGCGTCGCGGGCATCGAGCAGAGTCATCGTTCCCTGCGCGATATCGTCAGCGCTGCAGGTTTTCGTCAGTGACGGGCGGATCGAAAACGTCCCGGTCTGTGGCGTGACCTGCGTGGTTTCGGTATCCAGCCCCGCTCCGATCCAGGCGTCGAGGCCGCCATCGAGCAGGCAGACATTCGCGTGTCCCAGCCATCGCGTCAGCCACCATAGCCGCCCGGCAAATGCGCCCGAGTTCTGGTCGTAGCAGACAACGAGTGAATCGTCGTGGACGCCCCAGGCGCGCATGCGCGCGGCGAGCTCGTCCCTGTCGGGCAGGGGATGTCTTCCCCCTGCGCCGCCGGGTCCGGGAGGGCTGCTGAGATCCCGCTCGAGATCGGCGAAGCGCGCGCCGGGCACGTGTCCGGCTTCATATTCCCGCCTGCCGGCCCCGCTGTCGAACAGCGAGAATCGGCAATCGAACACGACGGCCGCCGAATGTGCTGCCAGCGCCTCGGGAGAAATCAGATGCCCCACGCAGGGCTCCGGGCAGATGGCTCGAGCGACGGTTGCCGAGGCGGGCGTTGGTGTCGGTTATGGCGTGTCATCGATGTCGTGGCCGCGCTTGGGCACGAGAATCGTGCGTTCGAAAGTCATGAACACCGTGCCGTCCTGCTTCTTTCCTGTGGTCCTGACGGTGACGATGCCCTGCGTCGGCCGTGACTGCGATTCACGCATCGCGATCACCTCGGATTCGGCATATATCGTGTCGCCGGCGAAGACGGGAGCCGTCAGGCGGATATCGTTCCAGCCAAGGTTCGCGACCGTCTTGTAGCTTACGTCCCTGACGCTCATGCCGACGAGTATCGATAGCGTGAAGCAGCTGTTGACGAGCGGCTGGCCGAATTCGGTCTTGGCGGAATAGACGGAATCGATGTGCAGCGGATTCTGATTCATCGTCAGCAGCGAAAACCAGGTGTTATCCGCTTCGCTGAGCGTGCGGCCCGGCCGGTGCTGGTAGACATCTCCAACCGAGAAGTCCTCGTAGCAGCGTCCGACCGTATCGCCGGCCGGCGACGCACCGGTTTGTATAGACATATTTCTGGCCTGCCTCTGGTTGGTTCTCACGGCGCATCGGCGCGCATCCGAGGATTGTGAGACGCCTACGGGTATCGGGCAACCGCCTTGCCTAGAATCGTTCGATGATTGTGCGGCAGCTATTCGTCGATCTGCGGTCGAGCATGCGGCTGCTGGCGGCCGTGGCGCTGGGATTCGTCCTGTTGCTGCCGGCCGTGAATCTGTTTTCCGTGCTGTTCGGCGGCGGGTCTGAAGTCAGCTACTCGTTCAGCCTGCTCGCGAGCACCTGCCGGCAAGTGTCGGCGCCGTGCCTGACCTATGCCGAGCTGGATCTGGGCAATACCGGGAGCCGACAGCAGGAACTTATCGAGATCGAGCTCGGCGAGCTGCCGCCGTGGTCCGCCGTGGATCATTACCCGGTCAAGATTGTCGCCTCGAACAGGCCGTTCGTTCCTCCGGTCGTCACCGTTGACGACGACCGGCAGCGAATTGCCATAGAAGGCCTGGCTGCCAATCAGATGATCACGTTTCAGTTCGTCATTCCCGGTCGAATCACGCGTGACGAGCTGCGAGCGGCGGCGCCGCGAATCGAGTCGACGGGCCGGTTAATAGAAAGCAGCCCGAAGGCGACCGCGCTGGCGCGCGCCTTCAGGACTGCGTTTGCATTTCTGCTCTGATCAGCTAGGCCGACGCTGCCTCGGCGGTCTCGGTCTCGGTCTCGAGCTCGGGCGGCCCGAATTCCTCGCCGCCTTCGATCTTGCCGACCCGACAGAGCAACCCGCGCAGCTGATACGTACCCATCTGCGGATCGAACGGACCGCGGTTGTTGGTCAGGAGGTTGGCGTTCGACTCCCAGACTCCCTTGTCGACGGTGTCGCGCTCCGGGAACCACCAGCCGTGCTCGCAGTGGATCACGCGCTGATCGATCTTGTCCGTGATCTTGGCCTTCTGCTTGATGCGCCCGCGACGCGTCTCGATCCACATCCAGTCGCCTTCCTCTATGCCCAGCGACTCGGCCGTTTCCGGGTGAATTTCAGCAAGCGGTTCGGGATGCCCCTTGCGACACAGCGGAAGCTGCCGGTGCTCGGAGTTGAAGAACACCGGAATCCTGCCGCCTGTGGTCAGAACGTAAGGATAATCTTTGGCAACATCGGGCGTGCTGACCGGGCTCTCGGGCGGCTCCTCGTAATACGGGAGCGGCTCGTAGCCCATCGCCTCGAGGCGCGTCGAATAAAGTTCGAGCTTGCCTGTCGGAGTCTTGAAACCATCGGTCTCATACTTGCGGTACTTCTGCGGGACGTGAATCCAGCCCCGCTCCGTCAGCCCGCGGAAATTGACCGCCTGCCCGCCGCTCTCGAGCATCTGGTCGAGGACCTCTTCGACCGACTCTGTGCAGCAGTCGAGCTTCATGCGGCGTGCCAGCTCGACGAAGATCTCCTCGTCGGACTTGCACTCGCCGATCCTGACCACCTGCTGCTGCCCCATGACGACGTTGCCGGCGATCGTCGGCAACGCGGCAATCTGGTTCAGCTCGGGCCAGGACGCTGCCGGCAGCACGATGTCGGCGAGCTCGGCAGTCGGCGTCATGAAGAGATCGGCACAGACGATGTAATCGAGCTTCATCAGCGCCTTGTAGACGAGGTTGACGTTGGCATAGGTCGTCAGCGTGTTGTTGCCGAAGATCATGAACGCCCGGACGCGATACGGCTCGCCGTAGAGCATGGCATCGATCAGTGACGGGATATGACAGGCCGGCAGATCCGCGCCCTCGCCGCAGAGCATCTTGTACTTGTCGTAGCCCAGGCGCTTCTTCTCGACTTCCGGGTCGAGGTTCTCGATCAGGCTCGGGAATCTTCCGGCGCCATGCATGCCGAAAATCCAGCCGCCCGGCACGTCGATGTTGCCCGTCAGAGCCGGGATGATCGAAATTGCGCGCACGGTCTGAATGGTGTTCGGCGTGTGCTCGATGGCGCAGCCCCACTCCATCATCGCAGGCTTGAGCTCGGCAAAAAGCCGGGCCGCCGTGCGGATCTTGTCCGCCGGAACCCAGGTAATGGGCTCGGCCCACTCCGGCGTCATCTCGTGGACATGCCGGGCGAGCTCCTCGAAACCGTGGCAATAGTTCTCGACGAAATCGTGGTCGTAGAGATCTTCCTCGATGATCGTGTTGATCATTGCGAGCGCGAGAGCGTCGTCCGTTCCCGGACGAATCTGCAGCCACAGCTCGGACTTGCGGGCAACGACGGTCTCGCGCGGATCGATCGTGATGATGCGCGGCCGGCTCAAAAGCGACTCGCGGACGTTGAAGCGTGTTTCGCCATCGGGGCCCGAGTGGGGCGGGTTGTGGCCCCAATACATGATGAGCTCGGGATCCACGTCGCCCGTGAAATCGCAGACGGGCAGATCGCCCATGGTCTGGATACACGTGTTGACCCGGGGGTGGAAACACTGGGCGAAGCCGGGCTCGCACCAGTTGGGCGTGCCGAGCGCGTGGCCGAACCGTGAGACCCAGCGGATATGGTGGCGGCCCGTACCCGTGCCCATGGCGATCGATTCGGGGCCGGATTCCTCGCGAATTGCGAGAATCTTCTCGGAGATCTCATCGAGCGCCTCGTCCCAGGAAATGCGCTCCCATTTGCCCGAACCGCGCGGGCCGATCCGCCGCTGCGGGAATTTCAGCCGGTCGGGGTGATAGACGAGTTCGGTGGTGGCTGCGCCGATTGGACACAGTTTGCCATGGTTCAGCGGGCCTTCCGGGTCGCCCTCGACCTTGACGAGCTCACCATCCTTGACGTGCATGAGTGCGCTGCACCCGCCATGGCAGCTGCGGCAGACACTCTTCAGAATCTGTGTGTCCTCCGAGCTGCCGGTTCCTTTCAGCGCCGCGCCCACGCTCACTTCCCTATTCATTGAATTCCCCCGGAATTGATTCGCAATGACCGTCCAGCTTATCAGATTCAGGCATCCGTTTCGGTCATTCTTCACTGCCCCGGCATTAGCCATTATGATTGCCTGTTACGCCCAAAGCCTTGGGAAATAGCGCCGTTTAGGGGAAGGTCGAGAAGAATATGGAAAAACTCACGAGCTACGCGTTTTCGTTCCTGCTGTTTGGCGTTGGCGTTGCAATGCGGCTGACGGCATGGATTTATCCCTCCTACCGGGAGCGACTCAAGGAACGCGACGTGATCGCGCAGATCCGAGTCAAGGAGGGCCCGGGCCGCTACTTCATCATCAAGGGCGGCAAGGTTTCGTCGCGCGGCGGGATACATCCCGATCCGGATATCGTCGTCGGCTTCAAGTCAGCAGGACTCGGCGTGCGCACGCTGACCCACCCGAATGATCAGCTTGGCCGCATCAACGCCGCCAAGCAGTTTGCGATGACGCTGGACGGCCCCGAGGACAAGGCGCTCTGGTTCATGTTCCGGCTCGAGGACATGATGCAGGTGCGTTGGAAGTTCGGGACCGACATGGGCAATGGCGAGGTGCGCTATTGCAACATGGCCAACGGTGGCCCGCTCGCCGTCTACGCCAAGGACGGCAAGATCGTTCGCATGACCCCGATCTCATTCGACGCCAGGGACCCGCAACCCTGGACCATCGAGGCGCGCGGCAAGAAATTCACGCCGCCGCGCAAGACCTCGCTCGCGCCGCACGGCCAGAACGCGAAATCCATGGTCTACTCGCCGGATCGCCTGCTCCATCCTCTGAAGCGTGTCGACTTCGATCCGAACGGCGAGCGCAATCCCCGGAACCGCGGCGTTTCGGGGTACGAGCAGATCAGCTGGGACGAGGCGCTCGACATCGTCGCCAATGAGATCAAGCGTCAGAAAACCGTGCACGGCCCGGGCTCGATCGCCTGCAGTCATCCGTCACATCACACCTGGGGCAACATCGGCTACTACCTCTCGGCTTTGCGCAAGTTCGAAAACGCCATCGGCATGACCGAGGTGCACCATAACCCCGACAGCTGGGAAGGCTGGTACTGGGGGGCGACTCATCACTGGGGCGGCTCGATGCGGGTCGGCCAGTGCGAGAACTACGGCACGGTCGAGGACGCGCTCAAGGAATGCGAGATGATGGTGTTCTGGTCGAGCAATCCCGAGTCGAACTCGGGCGCCTACGGCGCGCTCGAGGGCACGATTCGCCGGCAATGGCTCAATGATGTCGGCATCAAGCTCGTCCACATCGATCCCTACTACAACGATTCGATTCAGCTGCTCGGCGGCAAGTGGATCGCGCCGCGGCCAACCACGAGCCCGGCGCTCGCGCTGGCCATCGCCTACGTCTGGATCACGGAGGGTCTGTACGACAAGAAATACGTCGCCGAGCGCACGACGGGTTTCGAAAAGTGGACCGAATACGTGCTCGGCAACGAGGATGGCACGCCCAAGACCCCGGAATGGGGCGAGCAGGAAACCGGCGTGCCGGCGTCGGACATTCGTGCGCTGGCTCGCGAGTGGGGCACGAAGAAGACCTATCTCGGCGCCGGTGCCTGGGGTAACGGCCATGGCGGCGCCTGCCGCAACGCGACCGGTAACCAGTGGGCTCGCGCGATGGTATGCCTGATTGCGATGCAGGGGCTCGGCAAGCCCGGCGTCAACATGGCCAACATGCAATGGGGCACGCCGCACGATTTCCAGTTTTACTTCCCGGGCTATGCCGACGGCGGCATGTCGGGCGATATCCATCACACGGGCATGGGCGTGCAGCTATATCAGCGCATGCCGCAGCTCTTATCGATCAACACGAATACGCAGATGATTCCGCGCATGCAGCTGCCGAATGCCATCATGGAAGGCAAGGCGGAAGGGTATCTCTGGCAGGGAACGAGCATCGAGGCCCAGTTCACCAAGATCACGTATCCGAAGCCCGGCTTCTCGCCCGTGCACATGCTCTACAAGTACGGCGGCTCGCTGTGCGGCACGATGCCTAGCGCCAATCGCTATATCAACATGTTCCGGCATCCGAATCTCGAGTTCATGGTTGCGCAGAGCATCTGGAATGAGGGCGACACGAAGTTCGCCGACATCATCCTGCCGGCCTGCACGAATTTCGAGCGCCACGACATCAGCGAGTGGGCGGGCCTTGGCGGCTACGCTCATCACGGCGAGATGCAGCTGAACCATCGCGTCATAACGTTCCAGCACAAGTGCATCGAGCCGCTCGGCGAGTCGAAGACCGACATCGAGATCTTCCGGCAGATTTGTGAGCGGCTCGACCTCGGTGCCTATTTCTGCGAAGGCGTCGGCGAGCTCGGCTGGGTCAAGCGTCAGTTCGACAGCTCCGATCTGCCGAAATTTATTTCGTGGAAGGATTTCATTCGTCGCGGTTACTTCGTGGTGCCGGCCGAAGATCCGAAAAAGCGCGCGCCGCTGTCCTGGAACTGGTTCTACGAGGGCCGCAAGAAAGATGTCCCGGAACCCATGCCGCTGCCGGCGGACTACTCGGGCAAATACAGGGAGGGCCTGCAGACGCAGTCGGGCAAGATCGAGTTCGAGTGCGAGAGCCTCAAGCGGTTCGATCCTGACAGCGACGATCGACCGCCGATGATGAAATACATGCGGCCGGAGGAAAGCCCGAACGCGGTCGGTTTCGAGGACTTTCCGCTGCAGCTGATTTCGCCGCATCCGAGGTTTACGTTTCATACTCAGGGCGATGGTAAGGACAGCTTCCTGAATGACATCGACGATCACCGGGTCGAGGTCGATGGCTATCATTACTGGGTTGCACGGATTAATCCGGAGGACGCGGTCAAGCGCGGCATTGAGCACGGCGATCTGGTCAAGCTGCACAATGAGCGCGGGGCCGTGATCTGCGCCGCCAGGGTGACCAAT
>DATCZB010000344.1:0-12779 GCA_036526155.1 Gammaproteobacteria bacterium | reverse complement strand
CGTGCCGGGCGCGATCGGCGTCGGCAGCCCGTTAAGGGGAAAGATCGTGGGCGTGCATTCGATAAAGTCGAATGGAGATTGCTCTCGGAATCCACTGATTTTATATAGATTCCGAACCATCCGAATCGGCTCTACGAAGGCTTCCGGATCATAGAAGATCCCCTCGTGATTGAGGCCGACGATGCGGCCGTCGCCATCCCGATTCGGTGTGTAGATCTCGATCGTCTGCAGGCGATTCGAGAACTCGAAATTGCCGTGAGCCTTCCACCCCTGAATGTTCGAGCTCCAGGTGATCAGGACGTCCTGATCCCAGAACCCGACCGTCTCGCCATACCAGCGCGGCACGTCCTCGCCCAGACGCGGCACAGGCCCATCCGTGGAGAATTCACGTCCGATGTGAACATTGGTGACGAAGTTGTCTGCGTCGCCTGCAAGAAACTGGACGACCGTCGGCGTGACGATGATCGAGTGCGCCTGATTCGTGACGCCGTGGTAGTGCCAGCGACGCATGAACCCCTCCGGCCAGCAATACTGGGCCGGCCACATCGCAGCATTCGTATTGCCGTGATGGTAGGCCTCCTGAACCATTCGCGTCTGATACTCCTCCGTCAGCAGCGAGAGGATCGTGGGCATCTGGTTCCACAGGAGCTCGGCATACCAGTTCTGGCCGCGCGGCCAGAGATATCGTCCGCTCAGCTCGCCCGGCACGGTCGCGTAGGTATGCTCGGTCGGTCCGCCGCGCCGCCGCGTTTCCTCCAGCAGCGCGGCGTAATGATCTGCAGCCGACTCGAATGAATACGGGCTGATGATGGAATCCCGCGGATAGTCGCGGTCGCAATAGCCCCAGGCTGCCGAGGCAGGTGGGTCGTCGCCGATCGTTCCGACGCGCCATTGTTGCTCGATTGCGGCGCTGGAGTTGCAGCGAAAGTAGCGCGGATCGGTCCAGAGCTCGCGATCGGCGTAGAAATCGTCGGAGGTGAACAGATCGACCGGCAGCGGCTCGATGCCCGGTGGTGGGCCGCCTTCGGGGCCCGGGCTGCCGACGACCCAGGGCCCGACCATCCACTGACGCTGCGGAAGGCCAGGGATCTCGGCTGGAGGCAGTGCTTCGCGGTCGCTCAGGTCAGTCCAGTCCTCGACCGGAATCGCGACGCCTAGAGGCGCCCCGCGACCGACGCTCGCGAAACCCGGGTCGGCGATCGTTTGCGCCCGCGCAACGGGGGCCGAGAGCAACGCGAAGATGGATGCTGCGCAGAGAGACGTGGCTGTCCGGCCCAGGATAATGGCGGGCTACTTGCTAAGCGTGCGGTCGAAGAACCCGGCCACGAGCGCCGTGCGCTCGGCGTCGAAGAATGCCGCGCCACCGTGAGCCGCCCCGTGCACGACCTCGAAATGCACGTCGAGCCCGTGTTCCTTGGCTACGCCGTGCAACTCATGCGTCTGGTTGATCGGCATCTGCGGGTCCTGATCACCGTGCAGCAGCAACAATGGCGGGTCGTATTGGTCGACCTGAAACACCGGGCTGCCGAAGCGCGCGAGATCGACCTGCTCTTCGACACTGCCACCGAGCAGCAGCTCGAGAGCCGGCTCGCGAACATTGAGACCGAAAGGTGTCGACTGGCCAAGGATAGACGTCAGATTCGATGCCCCGAAATAGCTCACGATCGCCTGGACGTCGGACGATGTGTCGAGATTGCCGCCGACTTCGCCCTCGTGAGCTGCGCTGCCGTTGGTCAGGCCAACCAGTGCCGCAAGGTGGCCCCCGGAAGAGACGCCGGTGATTCCGATCCGCTCCGCGTCGTAGCCCAATTCGGCCGCCCGGGCGCGCAGGAATCGAATCGCGCCCTTGATGTCATGGACCATTGCCGGCAAGGGGGCAACCGGGCTCAGGCGAAACGAGACGCTGGCTACCGCGAAGCCTTGGTCGACGAGATCCACGGTGCTGACGGAGGCCCGGGATCCGAACCGCCAGGCACCGCCATGGATAAAGACGACGAGCGGCGGGTTGCCCGCATTGGCCGGCATGTAGAGGTCGAGGGCCAGTTCTTCGCCGTCGACGTTGGCGTAAACAATGTCGCCCGTCCTGACGATCGATGGCCGATCACTGACATCGGTCGCCGCGCCCGGCTGAGCGGCAGCTGGCCGCGCGATGACTAACGCGGACAGGACGGCGAGCAGCTTGGCCGCTTGCAGAACTCTTTTCCCCATGATTGGCCTCCCGGTCTGTTATTACGCTTGCCCAGAGCGATGGGGTGGGGACTTCACCTGCACATCATAAACAAGAGTGCGGCCAGCGTCATGGCTCGGTTGATGCCGCAACGGACTCGAGTGCCGAGTCGAGGCCGGGTGAGGATGGCGCCTCTATCCCGAATCGTTCCCTCAATGCGCTTGCGAGCGCATCAACGGACTCCAGGCGGCGCCGCTCGACGAGCTCGCCGTTCTCGTAGCGGCTCAGCTCGTTGCCGCCAATGGCATGGCGGCCACGCGAGTCGGGGCGCCCGGCCATCAGCGCGTAGCGAAAATGCGAGCTCGGGTGCGTCTGCACAAAGTGATTCATGGCTTCGTAGTCAATCGGCTGCTGCGGCTGAAGGTCGAATTCGTAAGCTGGGCGCCATTCCCCGCCCAGCCTGACCTCGAGCACGAACTCGTCGCCAGATTGTCGGATCCGAAATGGCTCGTGCGGTGTTTGCTGGATGATGCCGGGCGAAAATTCGAGCGGTGCCGTTAAGGTCGCCCCGCCGAAACCGACGTCACAGAGAAACTGCCGGTCTGCGACCGACACGAGCAGGACCATGTGCGTGCGCGGGTTGACCTGCCCGGTTGACTGATTCCAGACAACCCGGGCGGCGAGCGGCAGAACGTCGAACCCGAGCGTTTCGAGCACAGTCTGCAGCAGCGTGTTTTGCTCGAAACAGTAACCGCCACGCCGCTGCCGAATGAGCTTCTCGGCGATCGAATCGATGTCGAGGCTGACAGGATCGCCCGCCAGCGTGCTCAGATTCTCGAACGGAATGGCGAACGGGTGGAGTCGGTGCAGCGCCCGCAGGGTTTCGAGATCCCGTTTCGGCTCGGCCGTAAATCCGATGCGCTCCAAATACGCACGGAGAGTTTTTGGGTTAGCATCGCCCATGCTCCAAAGATACTCCGAACTAGAACGGACAGGGGGGAGAAACATGTTTCATAGAGCGATCGCCTGTATTGCGGTGCCGGCGTTTCTGGCACTCGGTTGCGCAGACGGAACCGACAGTCAGTCAGCGGCACCTGCCATGCCTGCGGAGCCAGCGGCTCCGAGCGCGTCGGAGGTGCTGGACGACGTCGTGGCCGCGATGGGCACGGCAAGCCTTAATTCGGTCACGTATTCGGGCCGGGCCTGGCGGATTCGTAACGGCTGGATGCAGACTCCGCACGCCGATCCGCCCTGGCCTTATCGGGATGAGATAACGAATTATCGGCGCACGATCGATCTCGGCCAGCCGGCGTCGCTCGCCATGGGCGACACATTTGCCCAGAATCTTTTCCTCGACCCGCCGGTGGCCGGCACGTACACGCAGAACATCCCGGCCGACGCCACGGCCTGGCCACGACAGCTCGAAATCTGGCTGACTCCATGGGGTTTCCTCAAGGGCGCGGCCGATAACGGCGTCGAGCTCTCGACTGCCAGCCTCGATGGCGTCGAGTACCGCGTCCTGAGCTGGATGTCGCCGGAAGATCAGACTTCGCCATCCGGAATGCGCTATACGGTCAATGGCTACATCAACGACGCCAATCTCGTTGCCGGCGTCGAGACCTGGGTCGAAGATGCGTTCATGGGCGACTTCCATGTCCGGCAGGTCTACCGTGATTACCGGGGCCTGAATGGCCTCATGGTGCCGCAGACGATCGAGCAGCAGCGCGGTGGTGGCGGAGTCTTCGGTGTCATCATCACCGACGTCACGGGCAACCCGAGCAACCTCAGCGAGCTCATGGTTGCGCCGCAGGGCGGCGGTGGCGGATTCGGCGGTGGCGGCGGCCAGGCGCCGACCGATATCGTCGAACAAGTCGGCGACGGCGTCTGGCTGATTACGGGTGGCTATATTGCGCTCGTTGCCGAGTTCGAGGATTACCTCATGGTGTTCGAGGCCGGCCAGAGCGAAGCGCGAGGAGAGCAGATCCTCGAGGCTGTCACGGGCCTGAACCCGGACAAGCCCATACGTTTTCTCGTCAATTCGCATCCGCACTCCGATCACACGGCCGGTATCGTGCCGTTCATTCGCAACGGCGCGGCGTTGATCACGCATGCGAACAACGCCGCGTTTCTCGACATGGCCCTGAGCACGCCGCGCACCTTGCTCGGGGAGGAGACCCTGCAACCGGATGTCGTTGGTGTGGACGGGATCACCGTCTATGAAGATTCGTTGAATCGCGTCGAGTTGCACTCGGTCCCGAACGGGCATACGGACGGCATGCTGGTTGCGATTCTTCCGCGCCAGGGCATTCTGTTTCAGGCAGACTTTACGCTGCCTCAACCAGGAGCCGAGGCCAATCCGTTTGTCGTGACACTGGCTCAGTATGTGGCCGAGGTGGATCCGCAATTCGAGCGCTATCTTGCCGTGCACGCGGCGCAGGTCCCGCAGACCAAAGCGGATCTGCTTGCAACGATCGGGCTTTAGCGGCGGCGAGATCGGGGCTGATTCAGCGTGAAATAAATGGAGAGAAATTGATGAAGATCAGGACGACACACGCTGTACCCGCAGTTATTGCCTGTCTGGCGCTCGGGGCCTGTGCCGACAACGACGGTCCGGCCGAGCGCTTTGGCGAGCGCGTCGACGATGCCATGGAAGAGGCTCGGGACCGCCTCGATGACGCCGCGGATGAGGCCCGTGAAGCCGCCGAGGAGATTGGTGACGCCCTTCAGGGCGAGTAATTTCTCGCACGCGGATACCGGTGCGCGCCTGTTCTCGGTCGTCGTTTATTAGAAAAGGGGTCAGACCCCATTTCCTCGGAAATGGGGTCTGACCCCTTTTCTATTGGCTGGCGATCAGCGCAGCCCTTTCGGACAAGACGAAGGCGCGAATCGCGGCCGTATCGGCCTCCGTGAAGAAGCCGAACATCGGCATGCCGAGTGGCTGGTAGGCACCCTGGCGTACGATCGAGTCGAAGGCGGCATAAGTGTCTTCGGTCGCATAACGCAGATCGGCGATCTGACCGCCGCTGGCTGCCCCCAGCCCGTGGCAGGTATAGCAGCGGTTGCCATAGAGCTCTGCGCCGCGCGCGATCTGGGACGGATCTGCGTCGAACGTAATTTCCGTCAGCTCGGGTCGGGCGATTCCCTGCACCGGTTCGATATTGGGGTCGGCGTCCAGAGCGAAGGTAAAGAGCCGGCCCTCGGCTTTGTACTGATCCGACGGATAGGTGGCAAACAGGCCCGATGTGCTGCCCCAGCCGACGAGCACCGACAGATACTGCACACCGTCGATCTCGTAGGTCACGGGCGGCGCGAGAATGCCGTTGCCCAGATCAACCTCCCAGACCTTGTTGCCACTATCGGCTGTGTAGGCGGCAAACATCCCGTCGCCGCGCCCCTGAAAAACGAGATTGCCCGCCGTCGTCAGTACCCCGCCACCCGGCGCGTTGCCGTGATCAGCGAGCCAACGGGCTTCCTGGGCGACAGGGTCCCATGCCAGGAGCGCGTGGGCCCCGGGCAGCGCCTCGCCTGCGCCGGGCTCGTAATCCGCCTCCGCGCGCTCAACGGAGCCCGCAGGCGCCACGATCGGGATGCCGAGATTCTCGCGGGAGGTGGCGACGAACTCCGGGTGATTTCGGTAGATAAAAGTCGACTGCTGCGCCGGGATATAAACGAGGCCCGCGTTCGGGCTGAATGCCATCGGGTGCCAGTTGTGACCGCCGCCAGGCCCCGGAGCAATTACGGTCAGCTCGTCGCCATACCGGGCCTGGATCGTTTCGATCGGGCGCCCCGTGGCCATGTCCATGCCTTTGGCCCAGGTGATGCCGACGTAGGCCTCGGCCGAAATCAATTCGCCGGTCAGCCGATCAAGGACGTAAAAGAAACCGTTCTTGGGCGCCTGCATGATGACCTGGCGCGCCTCGCCATCGATCTCGAGCTCCGCGAGCAGCAGCGGTTGCACGGCGGTGTAGTCCCAGTGATCCCCGGGCGTCGTCTGGTAGTGCCAGACGTACTCGCCAGTGTCGACATCGAGGGCGACGATCGACGACAGATACAGGTTGTCGCCGCCACCCGGGCTGCGGATGTCCCGGTTCCAAGGTGAGCCATTGCCGGTGCCGATGTAGACGAGCCTGGCTTCCGGATCGTAGACGATCGAATCCCAGACCGTGCCGCCGCCACCCAGAGCCCACCACTCGCCAGTCCAGGTCTCTGCTGCTGCTTCCAGCGCCTCGGACTCGAACGGCAGTGACGGGTCGCCCGGGACGGTATAGAAACGCCAGACGAGCTCGCCGGACTGCGCATCGTAGGCCGAGACATAGCCGCGAACGCCGTATTCGGCGCCACCATTGCCGATGATGACCTTGCCGTCGGCGATGCGTGGTGCTCCCGTGATCGTGTAAGGCTCGTCTACAGGCGTCGTCTGGATGTCCCAGACGGGCGTACCCGTTTCGATATCGAGCGCCACGAGGCGTCCGTCGACGATGCCCACGTAAAGCTTGCCGTCGTACAACGCGGCGCCGCGGTTGACGACATCGCAGCAGGCCCTTAAGCCGCGGACCCGGTCGGCCTGGGCGTCCCAACGCCACAGTTCCTCGCCGGTCACGGCATCGAGCGCAAACGCGTTGCTCCAGCTGGTCGTCGCGTAGAGCACCCCGTCGTGGATCAGTGGGGTGGCCTCGAGTCCGCGCAGCGTTCCCGTATCGTATTGCCACGCAACGCCGAGACGGTCGACCGTTTCCTCGCTTATCTGGTCGAGCGGGCTGAATCGAGTTTCCGCGTAGTCGCGACCATAGGTCAGCCATGCGTCATTGCGATCTGCCGCATTGATCAGCTGCGCGTCGTCAACGATCGCAGCAGAACCGGATCCGGGCTCTGTTGGCGCGGGGTCCTCTGCAGCGGATTCCAGGGGGGTGTCAGGAGCCGGAGAACACCCCAGGGCAGCCACGAAAGACACGGCTATCGCGCCAATCCAAAAACGCATGCGCATGCTTTTTCCCCCAATCGAATAGCGAATAAAGCGCCCGAGTATAAACCGCGCCAAGCGGGCTGATCGAGCGCGTGCGGTCAGCTATGATGGCGTCAGGGGACAAACCAACACTCAGGAGCCACATCCATGAATGCCGCCGTTGAAGCCATGACCGATCTTGCCATCAAGGCACCCGACTCTTTTTACATCGGGGGTGAGTGGGCGAGCCCTGCGGCGAACGACAAGCTCAACGTTATCTCGCCGGTGACCGAGGAAACTGTCATGAGCTTCGCCGCCGCGACGCCGACCGACGTCGACGCGGCGGTCGCTGCCGCACGCAAGGCATTCGATTCCGGGCCGTGGCCCCGTATGTCCGCCGAGGAGCGGGGCGACATGCTGCTCAAGGTCGCGAAGCAGCTCGAGGCGCGGTTGCCGGAGCTCGCTCAGGCCTGGACGACTCAGGTCGGAGCGCCAATCAGCTTTACGCGCTATGCCTCAGGACAGGCGCCGGGGTTGTTCGAGTACTACGGCAACCTGATCAAGGAGACGGCGCTCGTCGAGGAGCGCACGCGCGACGACGGCAGGATTGCTCGCGTCGTCAGAGAGCCCGTTGGTGTCGTCGCCGCAATCACGCCCTGGAACGCACCGATGGTGCTACTGTGCTACAAGGTTGCCGCAGGCCTTGCCGCCGGGTGCACGATGGTCTCCAAGCCTGCGCCGGAGACGCCGATGGATGCCTATATCCTGGCAGAGTGCATCGAGGCCGCGGGTCTCCCCCCGGGCGTATTCAACGTGATTCCGGCGGGCCGGGAAACGGGCGATTATCTGATCCGCCATCCGGGTATCGACAAGATCGCATTCACCGGTTCAACGGCCGCCGGCCGCCACATTGCAGCAGTCGCCGCGGAGCGGCTGGCACGGACGAGCTTCGAGCTTGGCGGCAAGTCGGCTGCTGTCGTGCTCGAGGATGCGCCGATCGAGCAGGTCCTGCCGAGCCTCGTTCCGTTCTCGATGCCGATCACGGGCCAGGTGTGCTTCTCGCTGACACGAGTGTTGACGCCGGAGTCGAGAACGCAGGAGATTCTCGATGCCTACGTCGCGGCCGTGCAAAACGTAAAGGTCGGCGACCCTCAGAGCGCGGACACGCAGATGGGTCCGCTGACCATGGCGCGACAACTCGAACGCGTGCAGGGGTACATATCCAAGGGCAAGGAAGAGGGCGCGAAGCTCGTTCTCGGCGGCGGCCGACCGGCCGGCATGGATCGCGGTTACTTCGTCGAGCCGACGGTCTTTGCGAACGTCGACAGCAAGATGACGATTGCCCAGGAAGAGATCTTCGGCCCCGTGGTTTCGTTTATTTCATACAAGGATCTGGACGACGCAGCCGCGAAGGCAAACGATACGATTTACGGTCTGCATGGCGCCGTCTATTCGGCAGACCCGGAAGCGGGTTACGCAATGGCCCGACGGATGCGCTCCGGCAGCATCACCGTGAACGGCATGATCGTGGACCCGAAAATGCCGTTTGGTGGCTTCAAGCAATCCGGTATCGGCAGGGAAGGCGGTATTGAAGGGCTCGACAACTACTTCGAAATCAAGACGATATATTTCGCCTGACGCGACGCCTGGTCGCGCTGGCATGAACCCGGTGTCGCGATGTCGCCACGGCGTGGCGGTTCGTGGCGTCGCGATCATATCCACGCTGATGGCGTCCGGTGCCGGTGCGCAGGCCGGGCTGCTCGATGCGGTGCTCGGCAATTTGCCGCGGGATCCGCAGGCGCTGGCCGATGCCATCGTCGAAGACGTGGTTGCCATTCGTGGGCTCGAATTTCAGCGCGATATCAGCGTCAGCAACCAGAGCCGAGCCGAATTCGAGCGCTATATCGCGAGCGAAATGGACCGCACGCTGCCCGCGGACCGGGCCGGCGTATATGGCCGGGTGGTCAACAAGCTGGGTTTGTATCGTGGGCCGATCATCGACGATATGGCCGGTATGGTCACGCTGCTTGCGACGAGCCAGGCAGCCGCCTATTACAACCCTGATGAGAGCGCCTTCTACGTGCTGCTCGCCGATGCGCCGCTGGGCATGCTGGCACCCATTTACGCGCATGAGCTGTATCACGGCATGCAGGACCAGTATTGGGACCTCGATGTGTATTTGCTCGATGGCGTCAGCGATGGCCTGAACGACGATGAGATGCTCGCCCGACAGGCGGTCGTCGAAGGGGAAGCCACCTATGTCATGACGCTGTGGTTGCTGCGCGAAATGAGCGGTCAGGTGCCGTCAGGCTTCGCGCTCGACGTCGCGGTCAACCTGCAGACCCAGATGGATTCGAACGCGTTGCGCGAGCTGGCGGCGAGTGGAATCGTCCCGGGTGGGCTCGACCCGAGTCTCGAGGCCTCGCTTGCCGCGATGGACGATATCCCGCTGTTCATGCTCGAGACGATGCTTGGCGCGTATATCAAGGGCATGGGTTTCGTCCACCATGTGGTCCGCGGCGACTGGGATCGCGCCGCGAGGCTCTACACCGATCCGCCGAGCTCCTCGGAGCAGATTCTGCATCCTGAGAAATGGCTCGAGCGCGACGATCCCGTCGCGATCGAGTTCCCCGACCTGTCCGGGGCCGAGAGCCTCGAAGGTTGGACACTGCTGGATTCCAACGTTATCGGCGAGTTCCAGTGGCGAATCATTTTCGACGAATTCGGGATGAGCGAAAGCTCGAACGCGGCCGCCGCCGGCTGGGACGGCGACAGATTTGCCGTGCTCGAACGTGGCGAGGCGACGCTGCTGTTGCTTTACACCACCTGGGATAGCGAGGCGGACGCTGAGGAATTTGCGTCGGCCTACTCCGGTTTGCTCGCAATCAAGTATCCGGACGGGTCCGAAGCGACGGCGATCGAGGTTCGCGGCCGGGACGTGCTCGTCGTTGAAGGCGGCGCAGCCGAGCAGCTCGGCGAGCGCATCAGCTTGCTTGCGAACTCGCGCAAGATCGAGTGACCACGGGTCGGCGTCGATATCCCGCTCGTTCCCGGCTAGAATCGTCCGAGTAATCAGGGGGTTTCACAAGATGAAATCAGGCTCGATCAACCGCCGCGATTTTGTTCGCGGCTCGGCCGCCGCGCTCGGCGCGGGCGGCATCAGCACATTGATGATTGGCTGCGGTGGCGAGACGCCGAGCTCAGGCCGTACAGCTATCGATTTCCTCGCGATTCTGGATCCGGAGGGGCTGACGTTCGCGCCGGAGCTCATGGGAATAGCGGGCGGCTACTTCGCGGATCAGGGGCTGGACGTCACGCTCCAGAGGACGCGGGGGTCGGCTCCGGCGATTCAGCAGGTGATTGCGGGCGGCGCCCCGATTACGCGAATCGAGCAGGTCGAAGGCGTCATCCACCTCGCCAACAGCCAGGTTCCGGTGCGCAACGTTGGCACGGTCATCAAGAAGTCTGCTATTCGTTTCGTGTCGACGGGCAACGCGCCGATCAGGGAGCCGCAAGACTTCGTCGGCAAGTTGATCGGGATTCCGTCAGAGGGCGGTTCTTCTGACAAGACGCTTGACCTCGTGCTCTCGAGCGCGGGCATTGATCCGGAATCTGTCGAGCGCCAGGTCGTCGGCACGGCTGCCGGCGTCTTCGACCTGATCGAGCGCGGTCAGATCGGCGCCTATGCGGTCAGCATCGATGTGGCGAACATTCTGGCCCGGACGCGCGAAAACGTCGTCTGGCTGAGCCCCGGTGATTTCGTCGCGTCGGGCGCACAGTTCTACATGGTCTCGGAAGACGGACTCAGCGAGCACGCCGACACGATTCGCAAGTACCTCGCCGCGACTCGCGCGGCGATCGAGTTCATGGTCGATGATGACGGGTTCGATCGCACGCTCGAGATTCTGCGAACCGAGTATTCTTTCGCGACGCTCATGGATACCGAGATCGCCAAGGCGAGTCTTGCTGAATACGTGGATATCTGGACGGCGGAAGGTCGCGAGAACATCCTGCGAACAGATGCCACCAGCTGGCAGCGAGGCTACGAGGAGCTCGTTCAGGCTGAGCTGGCCGATTCCGGACACGATTCAGCCGCTTGGTACACCAACGAGTTCCTGACGTAGCGATGATAGCCGCGGGTTCCCTGCTTGCCGCGTCAGCCGGCGCCGGCCGCCGGATTCGCTAGGGTTTCGACATGGCAACGGCGCAACTCGAGCTCGAGAATGTCGAGAAGCTCTTTCAGGGTAAAAAGAGCTCGACGCTGGCCCTGACGGGCATCAACCTGACGGTAAAGCCGCAGGAGTTCGTCTCGATCATCGGCCGCTCGGGTTGCGGCAAGACGACGTTGCTGCGAATTCTTGCGGGCCTCATCAAGCCGAGCCAGGGCGAGGTCAGGGCCGAGGGGCGTTCGCTCTGGCAGGGCGAGTCACTCGACAAGGACACGGTCAGTAAGCTCGGGCTCGTGTTTCAGGAAGCAAACCTGTTCCCCTGGTACTCGATCGAGGACAACATCGCCCTGCCACTGAAGCTCCGTGGCGTCTCCCGGGGCGAGCGCAGGGATCGGGCGCGGGAGCTGTGCCGCCTCGTCGGTCTGACCGGTTTCGAGAAGAACTATCCGCGGGAATTGTCGGGCGGTATGCGTCAGCGCGCTGCGATCGCGCGAGCGTTGAGCTATCGACCGGGCATTCTGCTCATGGACGAGCCCTTCGGCGCGCTCGATGCATTGACTCGGGACAAAATGAATCTGGAGCTGCAGTCGATTGCCGAGGCCACGAACGCGACGGTGGTGCTCGTGACGCATTCGATTACCGAAGCCGTATTCCTGGGTGACCGGGTCGTGCTGTTGTCGCCGCGGCCTGGTCGGATCCGTTCCATCACCGAGGTGCCTTTCGCGCGTCCAAGGCAGGTCGATCTGCAAACACTGCCTGAATTTCAGGACATCGCGCGGGAGCTGCGCCACCAACTGGACGAGAATGCTGATGGAGAGTGATAAGCGGCTGAAGCTTTTGCCCTGGATCAGCACGCCGCTGCTGCTGCTCCTGATCGTCGGCATCTGGAAGCTCTACACGACCGTCTCGGGTATCTCGGAGTTTGTCATTCCGTCTCCGGAAGCCGCGTGGGCCAGTCTGGTCGATCTCGTGCTCGAGCCGGAAACCTGGACGGTGCATGTCTGGATCACGTTGTTCGAGACCCTGGCCGGTTTTCTGATTGCCGTCGTCACCGGTGTCGCAATCGGTGCCGTGCTCGGCAGGGTATTCTGGCTCGAGCTGGCGCTGCGGCCGATCATCGTCGCGCTTCAGGTCATCCCGAAAGTGGCGTTGATCCCGATATTCGTGATTCTGTTCGGTTTCGGCGTGACGTCGAAGGTCATCATCGCTGCAATACTTGCCTTCTTCCCGATTATGCTCAACGTCATGCTCGGTGTCCGGTCGGTGGAGCCGGGTCACCGCGAAGTCATGCGCAGTCTGAATGCGGGGCGGTGGCAGACGTTCAAGTATCTGGACTTTCACAGCACGCTGCCGTACGTCTTTGCGGGCATGGAAGTCGGAATCGTATTCGCGCTGATCGGTGCGATCGTCGGAGAGTATCTCGGTGCCAACGAGGGCCTGGGAAATCTGGTCGTCGTCAGTCTCAACGCGCTCGATGCGCCGCAGCTGTTTGCCGTCATTA
>DATCZB010000343.1:0-7163 GCA_036526155.1 Gammaproteobacteria bacterium | reverse complement strand
GTGGGCGCTGGCCGATATCGGGCTGTTGGTGCTTGCGATACTTGATTGGAGGCGCAAACAGTCAGTGAACGTTTTTGGCCGCGTACTGCTCATCTTTTTCCCCCTTCAGGTAATTGCGATGAACTGGCATCGCGTTCCTGTATTGCGGGCTTTCGGGGAGTGGTTCTTGGGGATTTAGAAACCCGAGGAGGCCCCGATCAACAGCCTGATCGGACACTCGATCACGTATCTGGTTGCGACGGGTCCGAGGGAAGGGCAGAAGGTATTTACGCTGCAGACCTTGCCGCCGGATCCGGATCGCACGAGTGCGGACGTGGCCGAGTCTTCAGGATTCTCACTCCATGCCGGAGTCTGGGCCTGGGGAGCCGAGCGGGAGAAGCTCGAGCACCTGGCGCGGTATGTGAGCCGACCACCGGTTGCGACGGAGCGACTGGCGCTGACGGACTGCTGTCACGTTCGCTACAGCTTAAAGACGGCTTACCGAGACGGAAGCTATCGGGATTCCGCTATCGACACTTGTCCGGGACGAGTGGCGAATCTGGAAAAAGTAGCCAGATACCTTGTAACGAGCTTCCGTACGGCGTCCGTCCAGAAGGCAATAGATACCGATGAGAGACTCGCTAGAGCTCTCTAAGTATCGGTATCTATTGAGGAAATTTGGAGCGGGAAACGAGGCTCGAACTCGCGACCTCAACCTTGGCAAGGTTGCGCTCTACCAACTGAGCTATTCCCGCTTGGTGAACGTGGTATTTTAGATCAGTCTAACCCCGGGGTGAAGCCTCGACTTCACGCGGTCGCAGGACAACGATCAGCGACCGAGATACTGATCATCCGTAACCGGATCCTGCCACTCGAGCGTCCCGCTATAGACGGAAAACTGAACGGCCGCCTGGTCTGGAGCGGCCCCATGCCAGTGGGACACGGCACCGCGCGTCAGCACCGGCGCGCCCGCCTCGATGAGGTTGACCCGGCCACCCTCCTCCTGCCAGCGACCCTGTCCCTCTTCGATCAGCAGCAGCTGCGGCTCCGAATGGACATGCCAGTTGGTCCGGGCACCCGCCTCGAATCGAATCCGCGAGGAGCGCATCTCCTCACTGTTGACGATCGAAATCTCGCCCGTGAAGTTGCTCAGGAAACCACCCTGCTGCTGAGCAAGCGCAATACACGCTCCGGTTGCGAGAAAGAAACCGATGAGCTTAACCGCCTGTCTTCCTGTCCTGTTCATGTATCTCCCCTCTTAACCACTGTCGCGCAATGCGGGCCAGGCCGAACGCAAATAGTCGAGCATCGAGAAAATTGTCAGCGCAGCCGCAACGAGAAGTAACACCTCGCCGATGAGATAAACCGGCACCGGCCCAATCGCCTGCTTGAACAGCATCAGGCTGATACCAATAATCTGAACCGTCGTTTTCCACTTGCCGAACCATGTGACCGAGACCTTGGCCGAAGCGCCAATCTCGGACATCCATTCGCGCAAGGCCGAAACCGTGATTTCACGACCAATAATAATCGCCGCAACGACCGACAGATAAATCTGCGGATCGCGCTGCACGATGAGAACGAGCGCGGTCGCTACCACGAGCTTGTCGGCAACCGGATCGAGAAACGCGCCGAATCGCGAGGTCTGACTCATCTTTCGCGCCAGATACCCGTCCAGATAATCCGTGATACCGGCCAGCGCAAACAAAATGCCTGCGGCCGGCCCTGCCCAGGTGACCGGCAGAAAGAACACAACCACGATCAAAGGGATCGCAAGAATCCGGATCCAGGTCAGGGTATTGGGCCAATTAACCGCCATTCTCAGTCCGCGTGAAATGTCGCGTAAATATTCTGCGCCAGCTGGCGTGAGATTCCCTTGACGCGCGCCAGGTCATCGACGCCAGCCCGGGTGATGGCCTGCAGCCCGCCAAAATGACGCAACAGCGCCTGGCGTCGCTTCGGTCCGAGCCCCGCAATGTCCTCGAGCGTCGATCGACGCACCTTCTTCTCCCTGCGGCCCCGGTGCCCGGCCAGCGCAAACCTATGGGCCTCGTCGCGTACCTGCTGAATCAGATGCAGGGCCGCCGACGAGCTCTCGAGCCGAATCGGTTCTTCGATACCGGCGACGTAAAGACGTTCGCGACCCGGCTTGCGTCCCTCGCCCTTGGCCACGCCGACGAGGGCGATCTCTGCATACGCGGTCTCGGCAAGCACCTCACGAGCCGCCGCCAGCTGCCCCTTTCCGCCGTCGATCAGCACGAGGTCGGGCAACGAGTCGGAATCGGCTCCCGGCTTGAATCGTCGCGCAAGAACCTGCCGCATCGCCCCATAGTCATCACCGGGTTCCACGCCCGAAATGTTGAAGCGACGGTACGCAGATTTCAATGGCCCCTCCCGGCCGAAGACGACGCAGGAAGCCACTGTAGCCTCACCGCCGGTATGACTGATGTCAAAGCACTCGATTCGTTCGGGGCGACCCTCGAGCTCGAGCTCATCGCGCAGCGCGTCCAGCTGCATGGCGATCGAAGCCTGGGACCGGCTCTTCTGCGCCGCGCCCTGCTCGGCGTTGGTTCGCGCCATTTCGACCCAGCCTACACGGTCACCCCGCAACCGCCAGCGCAGACTCACCTTGCGGCCCGAGCGGCGCGTGAACATCTCGCCGAGGATGTCGCTTTCGGCGGCCTCCCGATCCATCAGGATCTCCGCCGGCGCCTCGCGGCCGCCGTAATACTGAAGCAAGAACGCGCGCATGACTTCGGCATCCGACGACGCGCCGGTCTGCTGCGGAAAGTGGTTGCGGCTGCCGAGCATGCGGCCCCCGCGGAAAAAGAGAACCGTCACGCAACAAACGCTGCCTTGCCTGGACAGCGCGACGACGTCGAAATCCACCGCCGTCCTGGCTACTAACTGCTCCGACTGCGTCGCCTGCAGCCTCGCGAGCTGATCCCGATACTGCGCCGCGTGCTCATAGCGCTGCGCCTCGGCCGCCTTTTCCATGCGCGAGGCGATGCTCTCAATGACCGCTTCGCCGCGGCCACGCAGGAACTGCATGGCGTCCTCGACGTCGCGCGCGTAGTCCTCAGGCGAAATCAGGCCGACGCAAGGGGCGCTGCACCTTTGAATCTGATGCTGCATGCAGGGCCGGCTGCGGTTCCGAAAATAGCTGTCTTCGCAGCCGCGCAACTGAAACAGCTTCTGCAGCAGGTTGACGGTTGAACGCACGGCCCCCGCACTCGGATACGGACCGAACGTCTTTCCGGCTTTTGGTCGCGCGCCACGATAAAACGAAATCCGCGGAAATTCCTGCTCGGTGCTGATGCGGATGAACGGATAGCTCTTATCGTCCTTGAGCAGAATGTTGTAGCGCGGCCGGTGCTCCTTGATCAGGTTGTATTCGAGCAGCAAGGCTTCGGCCTCGGTGCGCGTCACGGTCACCTCGATCCCAGCCACCGCGCGGACCAGCGCCATGGTCTTCGAATCCGTCGCCCGGCCGCTGAAATAACTCCCGACGCGTCGCTTCAGATCTTTCGCCTTGCCGACATAGATGATGCGCCCGCGCGAATCGAGCATCCGATAGACCCCCGGCCGGTGCGTCAGCCGCGAGGCAAACTCCGCTGGATCGAATGTCGATTTCGTCGCGCTCATCAACTCGCTCATCGGCTCGCTCATCGGCTCGCTCATCGGAATCATCCTAATGCCAGGGACTTCGCCCTGGCGAGGACTTGCTCGAACATCTCCGCCGTCAGCCGTCCGGTCTGCGTGTTGTAGCGACTGCAATGATAGGAATCGATGAGCCACCTGCCACCGGGCAGCTTGTGCTCGGCCCCGTGCGCAAACCGGAACGCGCTGAGCTTGCCACCGGCGCAACGGACCACTGAGCGATGGGCAATGGTCCCGAGCGCGAGGATCACGACCGCCGCAGACAATGCGCGGATTTCGCTGGCGAGAAATTGCTGACAGGTATCGGCTTCCTCCGTCGTCGGCTTGTTTACCGGCGGCAGGCACTTCACGGCATTCGTGATCCGTGCCGATCGCAGTTCGAGCGCGTCGTCGGCCGCCACGGATTCGGGCGCGCTCGCAAGTCCGGCTCGATACAAACTCTGGTAGAGCAAGATACCGGCAAAGTCGCCGGTAAACGGCCGACCCGTGGCGTTGGCGCCATGCAGCCCCGGAGCGAGGCCGACGATCAGAAGACTAGGCTCGTCGTCGCCGAAAGCCGCCACCGGGGCATTGTGGTAGCCGGGATATCGGACGCGCAGAGACTCGCGATGCGCGGCAAGGCGCGGACATAGAGAGCAGTCGGAGTCGAAGTCGCGGCTGCGGGTCAAGCCGACTGGTGCGCCCCGCCCTTGCCCGCGAACCACAGAGCGATCTCCATCGCCTGCTCGTAATTTAGTCGCGGGTCGACGGTCGACTTGTAAGCACGGGCCAGATCCGACTCCTTGAGCCCGCGGGCACCACCGACGCACTCGGTGACGTTGTCGCCGGTGAGCTCGAGGTGCACGCCACCGAGCACGCTGCCCGATTCATGATGAATGCGCACGGCGGCCTGCAGCTCAGAGAGGATGTTGTCGAAGCGTCGTGTCTTGGTCCCGTCCGCCGTCGACTCGGTGTTGCCGTGCATCGGGTCGCAGACCCAAAGCACGCGCGAACCGGTCTTGCGCACGGCCCTGAGCACGCGCGGCAGATGCTCATCGATGTTCTTCGCCCCGAACCGCGTGATGAACGTCAGCCGACCCGGCTCGTTATCCGGGTTCAGCACCTCGATCAGTCCCTGAATGTGCTCGTCTGTCACGGCGGTGCCGATCTTGACGGCCATCGGGTTCGCGATGCCGCGGAAGTACTCGACATGGGCACCGGCGAGATCTGCCGTGCGCATGCCGATCCACGGGTAATGCGTCGTCAGGTTGTACCAGCGCTGCCGGTGCGGCAGGTAGCGAGTCTGCGCCTGCTCGTAAGGAAGATGCAGCCCCTCGTGCGAAGCGTAGAACTCGACCCGGTGCGTGCGGTGCATCGGCTCGCCCATGATCGCCTCGAAGAACTCGAGCGATTTCGAGACCGAGCCCACGAGCTCGTGATATTCCTGCGCCGTCTCGGTCTCACCCACGAAATCGAGATCCCAGTTCTCCGGATGGTGCAGATCGGCAAAGCCGCCATCCATAAGCGAACGAACAAAATTGAGCGTCAATGCGGCACGCTCGTAAGCCCTGAGCATCAGATCGGGGTCTGGCTCGCGATCGGCCGCCGTGAACGGGCTCCGATTGATCAGGTCGCCGCGGAAGCTCGGCAGCGATTCGCCGTCACGCGTTTCGAAGTCGGCACTGCGCGGCTTGGCGTACTGCCCCGCCATGCGCCCGACCCGAATAATCGGCTTCTTCAGGCCGACCAGCATGACCAGCGACATCTGCAGCAGAATCTTGAGCTTCTGTACGATGTTGTCCGAGGTGCACTCCGCCAGGGTCTCGGCGCAGTCTCCGCCCTGCAGCAGGAACGCCTCCCCGCGTTGGGCAGCCGCGAGCTTATCCTTGAGGCCCTCGACCTCCCAGCTCGTGACGATCGGCGGCAGCGCGCTGAGCTCGCTGATCGCCCGCTCGAGACTACCCCGGTCGGTATAGGTCGGCTGCTGAGCCGCCTCGCGAGTCTGCCAGCTGGCCGGGTGCCAGTGCGTCGATGTGGTAGCCTGCGTCATGGCGCGCACTATACAACATTGCTGCTATGATCTGGGTGCCATGAGAATGAAGCCTTTCCGGCTGGCAGCCTTGGCCGCGCTCACTTGCGGGGTCTGGATCGCTCTGCCCGCTCAGACACCGGGTGGTGGTGTCTTCGTGCTTTCATTCCAGGATGCCGTGACCCCTGCGACGAGCCATTACATCGTCGAGGGCATCGGCGACGCGGCGGCCGCGAACGCCGAGCTCGTGATCCTCGAGATGGACACGCCCGGCGGGCTCGACAGTTCCATGCGCGAGATCATCCAGGCAATTCTCGAGTCCCCGGTCCCCGTGGCGTCTTTCGTCTACCCCGAGGGCGGCCGAGCAGCCAGCGCCGGCACCTATATCCTTTATGCGAGCCACATTGCGGCCATGGCCCCGGCGACGAACCTCGGCGCCGCGACCCCGGTTGCGATCGGCGGCACGCCGCCGCCCTCCCTGCCGGGTGGCAGCGACGCCGTGGAATCCGAGGACGAGACGGGCGAATCCGGCGAAACCTTGCCGGGAACAGATCCGGAAGCCGTGGCCCCCGCGCCGCCGCCGGCAGACAACTTCCCGGTGCCGGCAACGGCGACGGAACGCAAGGCGATCAACGATGCCGTGGCTTATATTCGGAGCCTGGCCGAGCTTCGCGGCCGCAACGCCGACTGGGCCGAAGCGGCCGTGCGGGCGGGTGAGAGCCTGAGTGCCGAAGCCGCGCTCGATCAGGGCGTCATCGATCTCATGGCGCGGGATCGCAACGACCTCATGCGCCAGCTCGACGGCTGGGTCATCGACGGTGTCGCACTGTCGCTGCCTACCTCGGCCGTCATCACGGTCATCGAGCCCGACTGGCGCACGCGCTTTCTGGCCGTCATCAGCAACCCGACCGTCGCCTACATGCTGATGCTGGTCGGGATCTATGGCCTGATCTTCGAGGGCTATAACCCGGGCGCGCTGGTACCGGGAGTGGTCGGCGCAATCTGCCTGCTGCTCGCGGCCTTCGCGTTCCAGATTCTGCCGGTCAACTATGCCGGGCTGGGGTTGATGCTGCTCGGCCTCATTCTGATTGTCGCCGAGTTCTTCGTGCCGAGCTTCGGCGCGCTCGGCATCGGCGGCGTCGCCGCCTTCGTGTTCGGTTCACTGATCCTGATCGATACCGACATCCCTGGCTTCGAGGTCGCAAGCTCCGTCATCGGAAGCATCGCGTTCACGGGCGCTTTGCTCGTGGCGGGCACGATCTGGCTGGCCCTTCGAGCCCGCAACCGGCAGGTCGTCAGCGGCATCGAGGAAATGGGCGGCCTGCCGGCCGAGGCGCTCGAGGATTTCGATCATGAAGGCCAGGTCTGGGTACACGGCGAGCGCTGGCACGCGCGCTCGAGCACGCCGGTGACGAAGGGTCAGGCATTAACGGTCAAACAGGTTGACGGACTGGTGCTGCAGGTCGAACCGGCCGGCAGCCAATCGTAACGAGGTAGGTACATGTTTAACGCCACA
>DATCZB010000342.1:0-5967 GCA_036526155.1 Gammaproteobacteria bacterium | reverse complement strand
CATCAGGATGAAGCAGGCTTCCTGCTCGAAGTCCCGGATCAGAACCCAGATGCTGCGCTCGGGGGTGTAGCCGACCTCCTCCTGAATTCTGAGCGCCTGCTCGGCAAGAATTTCAGTGGCCCGCGGCCGGACCTGGCTGACGTAAACCGCATGCACGATGATGGTCGCGACTAACAGCGAAAAAACCTGATACAGGAACTCATTGAAAAAAGGTCGTCGCATCGTGCTCCTGGCTCCTTGGCCTCAGATATCCACCGGAAAAGTGACTTGCTCATCCGGCGGGACCTCACTCGATGGAATGAAGTCGTTGAGGTCGTCGGCATATTCCGGCGACCCGTCGTCTTCTGCGTCATCCGCAGCGTCGCCACCGGCAGGTGACGCGTCGGCTGACTCTGCACCGGCCTCGTTGCCGTTCGCGCCGGGCCCGGAATCCGGCGCCGCGTCCTGAGCCGCGAGCGGCAGCGACAGGAGAAGCCCGAGAGCAACAACCCACATGGCAATTCGAAGCATTCGGTACCTCCCGATTATTCGAGGTTACGCGCAATCCGAAAACCCAGGTCGACTCGACCCAGGTCTTCATAGTCACGATAGCTCAGACGCAGCCGCGTGTCGGTCGCGCTCATCCAGCTCGGGCCGCGCACTACATTGAGCCTCCCGGATTCAGGGCCCAGCGGATCGACGAGCACGTCGTCGCCGGGCACCTCGTTCGGATCGTAGAAATCCTGCACCCACTCGGCGACGTTGCCGCCCATGTCGTACAGACCGACGTCGTTCGCCGTAAAGCTGCCAACCGGAGCGCTGACGGCATGCCCGTCCGTATAGGTGACCAGGGTCAGCGCAAGAATATCACTCGCCGTCAGGTCGGCGAGGTTCTCGTAGCGGTCGGGCGGCGGCAGCGTCTGGCCCCAGCTGAATCGCAGCGGCTCGGCCTCGCCGCGTCCGGCTGCCCGCATGGCCCACGCGAACTCGGCCTCGGTCGCGAGCCGGTAGCCGTTGCGCAGCGGACGGCGCGGCGCGAGAACGCCATTGATTTCCTCGTAGACCGGCTGCAATCCCGCCTCGATACTGAGCTGATTGAGGCAGGCAAAGATCTCCTGAGCCGTGACGTTCACGACCGGCTGATCGTCGCCATTCAGCGGCTGGCCGTCGAAGGTGCCGGAATCATGCGCCGGATCGCAGCGCCTGAATTGCGCGTTCGTCAGCTCCGTCTCGGCAAGATAGAACGCGCGCGAGATTTCGACCTCACGCAAGGTCTCGTTGCGCCGGCGGTCCGGGTCGGAACGCGAAGAACCCATCCGGAACCGCCCGGCAGGGATCAGCCTGAGGTTGGTGCCGAAGTCGGTCGTCACGACGAGCGGATAGCCGCCCCCGGTCGCCTGATCGAGCGGGACCAGGTCGAATGTCAGCCCCTGCGGGTAGCCCGGGCGCGGCGTAATGGTCCGCTCGGCGGCGGCGTAGCCGTCGAGGCGCACGGCGATCGATTGCTCGACCGCCATGAGCTCGGCCAGATGCGGCGTGACGCCGACGACTTCGTCGTCGATCACGACCTCGGCGCCCTCGGGCGCGCTCGTCACCTCGACGAGCCCGACCCTCGGAACGAGCTCGAGATCGAGCGTCTCCCTCGCGCCGGGCGCAAAGCTCAATTCGACCGTGCGCGTCTCATAGCCCGGCTTCGACAACGTCAGGCGATGCTCCACATTCGGCGGCAGATTCAGGTCGCGCGGCGAAGAGCCGACGTACTCGCCATTGACCATGACCTGAGCGTCGGCAGGCCGGGTCGAGAGCGCCAGCCGGCCGTCCGCCAGAGCCAGGGAGGCTGCAGGCAACTCGAGCGGCTCGTCGGCAATCACCAGAACCTGGCGCCGCCACGGATTGTAGCCCGGGAGCGCAAGCTCGATTTCGCGATCGCCCGCAGTCAATTCGAGCACGGCAGGCGTCGTGCCGAGCACGCGGCCATCGACGACGATGTCGGCACCGGCCGGAACCGAGCTCAACGTCACCGGCGCCCAGCTCGGCGTCAGGCTCGCCGTCAGGTCCTGACGCTCGTGACCACCTTCGACATCGATCGAGACGACTTCGGTCAGGTAGCGTTCCGCCGTGAACTGAATCTGATGGGTGCCCGGACGTATCTCGTAGTCGACGAGCGGCGTCGTGCCGATGACTTCGCCGTCGAGACTCACCTCGGCGCTGGCCTCCGGCTCAGTCGCGAGCGTAACGAGACCCGGCAACCTGACGAACTCGAGCGCAACGGTCTGATCGGCCAGCGCGCCGACCGTGATGACCTCGTCGATCGGGTAATACCCCGCGAGCTCCGCTGTCACGCGATGCTCGCCGGAGCGCAACAGATAACGATCCCCGATACTGAACTTGAACAGGGTCCCGGGTATCTCGAAGCCCTCGGCAACGGGCGTCAGCTCGAATCGAACCGACTTCGCGGTGAAAGCGAACCATCCGAGCGTTCCGAGCAGGACGAAGGCGGCATAGACCGCAAGCGACATCCGGCTCGGGCGAAAACGCGAATCCGACCCGCCATCATTGGCGTCGGGCTTGAATGAAATCGGGCTGACCGTGACTTCACTCGACTGGGTCTTCGCCAGCGTGTCGAAATCGGGCGGCGCGGTATCCCCGGCGGTGATCTGCGCCTCGATGGCGACCGTCAGTCTGCCGCCGGCGAGCCGGCACGTCAGCCGCGCCGTGTCGAGCGCAATAACGCTCCCGTCATGAATCCGTCGCGACCCGCGCAGCAACTCGCCGTCGAGGCGAACGTTCTCGGTGGCTCGCTGCAGCTGAACGAAGAACACTTCATCGAGCATGCCGATCTGGATCGACCCTGCGACGTCTGCAAGCACGATATCGTCGCCGGCACTGCCGCCGATGGAAACCGGTAGCGCCTCCACGCCGTAGTGGCGCGAGTGGCCCGACTGCTCGGTAGCCAGCACCCAATCGTTCATCCGGCAAGCCTCCGGGTGGTCAACGGCAAACGCATCGCTAGATCGCCTCCGTGCAAATCACTGTCACGGGCTCGTTCGCCGCGCCCGGCAGCACGCTGAAGTTTTTGCGCACGTCGCGAAATCCGTTGCGGTAGCCGACGGCAGTATAGTTGCCGGGCTTGAGAGTCAGGCTCGTGCTGGTGAACTGACCCAGCTCACCCACGCGATAAACCGTGACTTCGGTCAGGCCGTCCGAGATCAGCGTGATCGGGATTGGCGTCGAGGCCAGCTCCATCAGCCTCTCGAGTTGCTCGGCCTGCGACGAGAGCCTGGGGCCCGGCTGCTCGATCGCCCTCGCCTCTTCGAGCATTCCGCCTGCGTCGGCGAAGACGTCCCCGGCCAGCAACAGCCGCGGCGAATCGATCAGGGCCTGCAGCTTGACGTCGAGATCCGCCCGCCGCTGCGCACGCGCCAGGCCATCGATAGCAAACTTCAGCGTCGGGTCGGTGCCAAGCGCCTCGCGATACCGCGTAATGGCCTGATCCCAGAGCTCTCGACGCTCGAACGCCATACCCCGAATCTCGGCCATGGCGATCTCATCCAGCAGCTGACCCTCCTCGGCTTGCGCCAGCCCGTCGCGCGCGACCTCCGATGCCGGGCGCATCGCGAGTGCGGCCGTGAACTCCTCGATTGCCTGACCGTGGCGTCCGTCCTCGATAGCGGCGAAGCCGGCGGCGAGCAGTGCGTCGAACCGGGCGTTGGCGATTCGGCGATTGATGTCGTTCAGAGCCTGCCGGGCCTGAGCCCAGGCAGGATCGATCTCGAGCACTTCGCGATAGATGGCAGCGGCCTCCGCGAGTCCGCCTTCCTGCTCGAGCGCGTCGGCGCGCCGCATCGCCTCGAGCACCGCCGGCAGCTTGTCGGCACGCTCGAGACCGGCGCGCGCGCTGGCATTCTCCGGATCGACAGCCAGCACGAGCTCGAATTGGGATCTCGCAACATCTGCGTTGCCGCCTGCAAGCGCCTCGTCACCGGCCGCCAGCGCATCGGCCATGATGCCCTCGGAACGATCGAGCAAGTCCCGACCCGTTGCCAGGGCCGTCTGATACTGCTCGACGGCCGTCACGAGATCCTCGGCAAGAAATGCCTCGTCGCCGAGGCGTGCCGCTGACTCGTACGCCGACCAGGTCACGTCTCCCCAGCTTGCAGCCGAGCGGTCAGCCAATGCCTGCTGCTGCTCGAGCAGCTCGGAGAGCAGGGCTTCTGCTTGCTGCCTGTAAGCCGCAAGCTCCTCCGCACTCAGCTCGGGCTCGGACTCGGGCTCACCGACGACGGGGCTCACGGTGACGACCGTTGGCGCTTCCGATGCCGACTGCTCGACCCAATCCGGCAGCCAGACGAATACCGCGGTCAGGGCCCCGAGCGCCACGACGATTGCGGCACCCGGAATGATCCGTTGCCAGATGCTGGGCTCACCGTGCACGGGACGGACGGTCGCCCCGGCGTCCCGGCGCCGCACGGGCACGATCGTCGGCGCGTGCCGACCGTCAGGCCGATCGTCATTCGGTTTGCTCGTCGGATCGCTCACGCGGAGATTCCCTGGTCCATGCCCATAGATTTTATGACAGCCCTGAACTGCAGTAGATCCGGTCGACCGCTTTCGACCTCGGTCGCGAGCCAGGAGTCGACGAGCCGGGCCAGCTCCATCGACCCGGCGGGGACAGGCCGCCGCGGGGCATGACCCGCAGGGACGCCGTGCAGCAGCTCGTGAAGCAGGCTGGCCAGAGCGAAAAGATCGTCGCCAAAAGTGACGGGGTCGGACCCTCGCGCAGGCGGGACAACCGTCGTACCGCCCCGCGACCAGGCACTGCCGACCGGCAGCGCAGAGCCGAAGTCGATCAGCCTCGCGTTTTCGCCCTCGTCGAGCATGACATTGCGCGGCTTCAGGTCGCGATGCACGAGACCCCGACCGTGCAGATACTCGAGCGCATCGATGAGTGCGCCAACCGCCCGCAGCCAGTGCCGCGCATGCAGCCCGGCAAGGCTGACGAGGTCGCCGCCCGGCAGGTACTCGGCAACGCTGAAACAGCCGGCCTCGACATCGATAAGCTCCTTTACGGCGAGAATATTCGGATGCGCGAGCGCCGCAACGGCTGCGTGCTCCTCGGCGAGCGCCGCGCGCGGCCCGGACTTCAGCGCCACTTGCAGACCGCTCGCGTCGGTTGCAAGCCAGACCCTGCCGCGGCGACCGAGCGGGCGCTCGAGGCGATAGTCAGCGCCAATGGTCAGCCCCGGAGCCAGCCGCTGTCGTTGGTCTGGTGCGATTCGAGCCCTGCCGGACCGGCCAGGCTCAGGCGTCAGCTTCCGTGCCCCCGCTGGCATCGGTCGTCGCTTCCTGGATTTCCGAGCCTGACAACGGCGCGGCCGCAGCGTCAGGCGAGCTGACCTCATCGGCGTCCGCGGCAGGCTCGGAGTAGAGCTCGATGTCCTCCGGAACGAAGCCCGTCTCGGAGATGAACAGGTCCCGGATCAGACCCTGCCACTCGTCGTACTGAGCGGCGGCGCTGCCGGTCAGGCGGTGCTGTGTGCCCTGAATCTCGACGACCAGCGGCTCGACCGAGTCTTCGAAATCCTCGGACAGCTCCTGCAGTGACTGGGTGTGCAGACGACGCTCCTGGCGCCGAACCGCAGCGGATCGCAGCAGATCGCCGCCGACATAAATTCCGGCGTCGGCGATGATCCTGTCCGCCAGCGAGTCGTTGTCCGACTGGGCCCCGTATGCGATCGACATCGCGATCGCCAGCGCACCGAGACCGGTGCGCAACCGCGCTGCCCGGGCCGCCTCCTGAATCCGGATCGAGTCCTCACGAGAGTACTCGCGCCAGCTGTCGTACGATTCGGCTGCCGAGAGCATGAATTCCTCGTAGTGCTGATCGAGCGTCTCGAAGAACAGCTGCTCGCGCTGCCTGACGCTGCGTGTGCGCTGCAGGTTCGGGTCGCCAGCGGCGGGCAGGCGCTGCGGCTCGAACACACCGTC
>DATCZB010000341.1:0-2733 GCA_036526155.1 Gammaproteobacteria bacterium | reverse complement strand
ATGACCATGTCCCCATCCCAGCTGCTATGAAACCCCTGGATGAGATCAAGCCCCGAAACAGCGACAGAGGGTAACCAGGCAAACACCGGAGCACCATAGACATCGTGGCGGCCGTAAGAAAGCGAACTCGGCACGGGCAGCCTGCGTATTCCACGGATCCCGGTCGCTCGTTCCATGTGAAGGCGGTCAGCCATTCCACGTGATGCCGGTCGCGTAGTCCACGCGATGCCGGTCATTGTCGGAGCGAAGCGACGCAGGACAGTGACATTTACTCTTGTGGCTTAGTCTGGGTCAAGTTCGCTTGGGTTTTTCGCATGGATTCTCCTTTGAGTGCGAGTCGATAGGCGTTGTGGACGAGACGATCGAGGATGGCGTCAGCGAGGGTCGGTTCGCCGATGTAATCGTGCCATTTCTCGATCGGCAGCTGACTGGTGACGAGGGTGGACTTGCGGTTGTGCCGGTCGTCGAGGATCTCGAGCAGGTCGCGGCGTGTGTCGTCGTTCACGGGCATCAGGCCCCAGTCGTCGAGGATGATCAGATCGGCCTTGGCATAGTCGCGTAGGAGTTTGGCGTAGCGGCCGTCGGCTTTGGCAATGGGCAGTTCCTGCATCAGGCGAGGCAGACGCAGGTAACGTGCGGTGCGCCCGTCCCGACAGGCCTTGTGAGCGAGCGCGCAAGCGAGCCAGGTCTTGCCGACGCCAGCGGGTCCGGTGATCAGGATATTGAGCTGACGGTCGAGATACTCGCCGGTGGCGAGCTGCTGCATCAGGCGTTTATCGAGGCCGCGCCGATGCCGGTAGTCGATGTCTTCGACGCAGGCATGCTGTCTCAGTTTGGCCGTTCGCAAGCGATACTGCAGGCGCCGATCGGCGCGCTCGGTCATCTCACGATCGACGAGGAGCCCCAGGCGCTCCTCGAAGCCGAGGGTGTCGAGGTCAGTCATTGTCATTTGCTCAGTCAAGCCGCGGTGCATGCCGGTGAGCTTCAGCTCGAGCAGCTGGTCGAGGGTGGGATGCGTCAACATGAGTCTCCTTCTTCAGTGGTAATACTTGGGGCCACGGACATTGTCGTGATCGATGGGTAACGCCGGCTGCGCCGGCGTCGGCAAAGGTTTTTGATCGAGCTTGTGTTTTAGGATCGACTCGATGCTTTTGTAGCTGGCGGCGCCGATGTGCAGCGCTCGGCGACAGGCCGCCTCGAGCCGGGCTTCGCCGACGCTTTTGCCAAGCCGCAAGATGCCAAGGCAGGACCTAAACCCCTGCTGAGGATGGCGGCGGCGGGCCAGTATCTGGCCGATCAGTTCGCCGGTTGCGGGGCCTGTCTTGTTGGCCCATTCAACGAGCCGTCTCGGTGTCCACTCGGCGTATTCGCGGTGCGGCCTTGGCATGTGGGCGGCAATCGTCGTATGCCGCCCGGGCTGGAGGGACCGCCGGTGACTTGCGACGCGCTGGCCACGGTGCAAGACCTCCACCGTCTGCGCGGTGATGCGCGCCTCGACCTCGAGTCTGACGAGCTGATAGGGAACGGAGTAATAGTGACGTTCGAGCTCGATGTGATAGTCGATGTTCACCCGCGCCTTCTTCCAGGTCGCGAACACATAGGCTTGTGCCGGCAGTGGCTTAAGCGCTGGGCGGTCAAGCTGCTCGAAGAGCTCACGGCGTGAGCCGGGCAGCTTTTTGAACGGCCGCTCGTTGAGCCCCGGCAAGAGCGCCGCGATCGCACGGTTGAGTTCCTCGAGGCTGAAGAAGGTCATGTTCCTGAGACGTGCGAGGATCCAGCGCTCGACGACCTGCACCGCCACTTCGACCTTGGCCTTGTCGCGCGGTTTTCGAACGCGTGCCGGCAAGATCGCCATGCCGAAGTGCGCGGCCATCTCGGCATAGGTCGGGTTCAGGTCCGGCTCATACCGATGGGCTCGGGTCACGCCGGACTTCAGGTTGTCGGGCACCAGGATCTCGGTGACGCCATCGAAGAAGGCAAAGGCCCGCTGGTGCGAAGCGATCCAGTCGGGTAGCGCTTGCGTCCACGTGGCCTCGGCAAAGCTGTAGCTCGAGGCGCCGAGCACGGCAACGAACACTTGCGCCTCGCGGACCTCGCCGGTCGTGCGGTCGATGACCGGGACGGTGTGACCGGCGTAGTCCACAAAGGTCGTCTCGCCCGCCCGATGCGACTGGCGCATGACCAGATCGACTTTCGCGGCGAACGCCCGATAGTGCTGGCAGAACCAGCTGTACTGGAAGCCGTCAGGATGAGCGGCCTTGTACTCCTCCCAGAGCAAGAACAAGGTCACGCTCTTCTTCTTGAGCTCGCGGTGCACGGCGGCGAAGTCCGGCACGCCGCGCGAGACGGCCGGGAGCGCCGGCGGCGGCGGATACAGCGCCCGTTCCAGCGCTGCGTCGTCCAGGTCGCTGGCCGCATCGACACCGGCCCGCCGAGCTCGAGTCAGACAGTCGCCGACCGTGCTCTGGCCGATCCCGACGCTCGCCGAGATCTCCCGCTGGCTCCTGCCTGCGGCTTTAAGCCGCAACACTTCTCTGATCTTTCGCATGGACATCCTCGCTGTCGGCACTTCGTCTCTCCCGCACAAAAACGGGCAAGGTACCGTGGTTGTCCTGCATCGATCCGTCTGACCCTACAACGCCCCGGCCAGGTGACCGGGATCGCGTGGAATCGCTGACCGGCTTCCCGTGGAATCAGTGACCGGGATCGTATGGAATGGGTGACCGGGATGCC
>DATCZB010000340.1:0-2438 GCA_036526155.1 Gammaproteobacteria bacterium | reverse complement strand
ATTGCGTCCTCTACCCTTCCAAGCATGACCAGGGCGCGAGCGTATCCTGCTCGGGCGCTTGTCAGATCACGATCGAGTGCACTTGCGCGTTCATAGTTCTCGAGTGCGAGCTCGTAATCGCCGTCGCGAATACTGAGTCGGCCTTTGAATGCCCAGACTTGCGCCGATTCCGGATCGATCGCTTCGGCGATACGGATCGCCTCTTTAGCGGCGTCGTTATCTCCCGAGGCAAACGCGATGTCCGCGCGTTTCACAAGGGGCTCGATATTTCTCGGATCGAGTTTTCGTGCGCGATCGAGGGCTTCGAGCGCCCGTTGCCGGTCGCCCTGCTGCACATAAGCGTTGGCAAGAAGTAACTGCATGCTGGCTTCGACAGTCGGGCTCCGACCGCCGGTATCGCGGACCAGCCGATCCAAATCGGCAAACTTGCTCTGATGGAGAAGAGCGACGCCCAGAGGCTCTGACACCACGTTCGGGTGCGCCTCAAATCTAATGGCCTCGCGGAGTTCATGCTCGGCGGAGGCCGGGTCGCCCGCGGCATTCAGGGCGCGGCCGATCTCGATTCGCGCCGTCGGGTTGGTCGGTTCGAGCTGAATGACGTTGCGAAACTGGATGATTGCTCCGGCGAAATCTCCTTTGCTAAACCGCTCCAGACCATCCTCGAACAGTGGGTGTGCTGCGGCGCCTACGGCACTGACCTCGGATGCACGGCTTGCGTCGACATCGGCGGTATCCGGAGCGGAATCGTCCGTTCCGCACCCTGTCGAGAGACATGCGAGCACCAGACCTGAAATCGCCAACCGGTACCAGTGCGAACGAGGGCGAGGAGCCGACGTTGTCGGCCGCCGGCCGGCCGCGTACGGCAAGCATTCGTCCAGACGGGCCGTACTCATCTGGACCGAGACGGTAACCGCATGCATGAACCGGCTGCCGGGTCGGCGCCTGAACAAGGGCAAAAGACTGTTTTTGCTCAATATATGCGACATTCTGTTGACTGGGGCCGTACTATTTCGAGCGCTCGTGCTGTTGGTGCTCCCCTGCGGTCGCCAAAATTCTGCCACGGTTCGGGCGTGCTCGCGCCCTGCATAAACGTTTGGTCGACTACACCGAAGGAGCTCCGCGCTTGCTGACCGCTCCGCTGCTTTCCCGCAAGATTCGCGACCGCTCGGAGCAAGTCAATCCAGGCGGATGTCATATGCAGGTATCGGCCTACCCGCGCTGATAATTGAGCGCCGGATGCCAGGACGGTCAGAGCCGAAACCGACTGGTTACCAGAGCCAATTGCATGGCGCCTAATCTCCGCGCCCACGGTGTCTATCGGGCACCAACTCCGGACGCCAATTCGGAGATGTCGTAGCTCTGTCCGACGATACGATCCTGCCGGGACAGGAACGCGGGCTTGACGACCCACACGAGCAGCGGCAGCACGACGAGCGACAGCACCATGTTGATCAGCATGACCGCGACGAGCAGCAGGCCCATGTCCGCCATGAACTTCAGGCCCGAGAGAAAATGCCACGGCAGGATACCGATCAGCATGATGGTGGCGGTGAACATGACGGCCTTGCCGGTCGTGCGCAGCGCGGCGTTGATGGCCTTTTTCAGATCTTCTCCCTGCGCGGTGTACTCCTCGCAGATGCGGGACAACAGGTAGATCCCGTAATCGATGCCGACGCCGACGCCGATGACGGCGACGATGCCGGCATTGATGTCGAGGCCGATGCCGAGCATGTGGATGGCCGCCCCGAGCAGCAGGTTCGACAGGTTGACAGGCAGCAGCAGGATGAACGCCGCGACGAACGAGCGATAGGCGAAGGCCGAGATCAGCAGCACGGCGCCGTTGACCATGCCCATGATCAGCCAGTGGTAGCGCTCGACCACGTTGTTGATGGCCTGCTGCAGCGCGATCACGCCGGTGCCGAGGCGTACGCGGAACTCTTCGTGATCGATGCCCACTGCATCGACGGCGCGGCGCGCACTCGCGAGCGCGAGGTCCACGGTCTCCTGCTTGTTGTCCGGGTACCACGCGGTCACGGTCGTGTTCTGGAAGCGAAAGTCCGCGACGTGCCCGAAATTGATGGCATTGCTGCCGAGCAGGGCCGCGAACCCGGCCGCGGAGATCGCCTCGGGCGTCAGGTCCAGGGGCAGCCATTTCGGGTTGCCGCCCGAGAACAGGCGGTTGATCTCGCCCATGTAATCGCTCCACGACAGGGTCGCGCGCGGGGCGGCAGTGACGTCCGCCTCGAGATGGCGCTGCAGCGCGGCCTGCACGGCAACGACTTCCGGCGTGTTCGCGACGCGGTGGTCGAGATCGTCGATCTTCGACTCGAGCACGATCTCGAGCGTGTTCGTGCCGGGAAAGTGCGCGTTGATGGCCCGCACTGCGGTATTGAACTCGGAGTCGTGCCAGAGCAGGTTGCTGCCCTCCACGGGGTTGC
>DATCZB010000339.1:0-6169 GCA_036526155.1 Gammaproteobacteria bacterium | reverse complement strand
CTTTTATGACGGCAAGCGGTTCGCGTTCGCTTCCGAGCTCAAGGCGATCGAAACGGCGCTGGCGCCTGCGGGCCTGGCGACCGACCAGACGGCGCTGTACGACTTTCTCGGCTACCGCTATGTGCCGGCACCAAAGACGCTGTATCGACACTGCTTCAAGTTGCTGCCGGGCCATACGCTGAGCTACGACCCGGCTTCGGGAGCTGCGTCGGAGCCACGCCCTCACTGGCGTCTCGAGACGGCGGCAACGCGCGACGGCATCACGGCCGATGACGCCGCCGAAGAGCTGCGCGAGATCATTGACGAGTCGGTTCGCGACCAGATGATCGCCGACGTGCCGCTCGGTTTTTTTCTTTCGGGCGGCATAGACTCGAGTGTCGTCGTGGCCGCGGCGACGGCGGCCGGCGGCAGGGTCGAGACTTTCTCGATCGGTTTCGATTCGGACGAGGTCTCGGAAACCCCATTCGCGCGGCTCGTCGCCGAGCACTTCGGCACCGCGCATCACGAGAAAATTCTGTCCCAGGCCGGCGCTCAGGACCTGCTGCCGAGTCTCAAGGAATGGTTCGACGAGCCGTTTGCCGACGAATCGGCGTTGCCGACGTTTCTCGTCTCGAGCATCGCCCGCGAGCGCGTCACCGTCGTGCTGACGGGCGACGGCGGCGACGAGGTCTTCGGCGGTTACAAAACCTATGACCGCTTCGCGCGTTACGCGGAATGGCCAAGCTGGCCGCAAGTCTTCGATCGCGGCGTAGCCCGGCTGCGCAGGCGGCTGCACCGACGCAACCCCGTCAACCGGTTCCTGCGGGTTCTCGAGATGGGGCTGAGCTCTGACGTGGCGCTCTGGTCGAAAATCATGCACGGCATGTCGCATGACGCCAAGGCCAAATACCGGAACGAGTTCGGGCTCGGCAAGGATTACGACGACTGGTGGCATTACCGGCAATACTGGCGCGACGACCTGCCGCTCAGGACCCGGCTGCAATACATCGACTTTCACACTTTCCTGCCAGGCTTGGTTCTGACCAAGGTCGACCGCACGAGCATGGCCGTCTCACTCGAAGCGCGCGTGCCGCTGCTTTCGCGCCGACTGATCGAATTCAGCTTCTCGTTGCCCGAAACCATTCGCTATTACGGGGACCAGTCGAAGGGAATTTTGCGTCACGCTTATCGCGACATCCTGCCGCAACCGATCCTCGAGCGCCGCAAGAAGGGCTTCGGAGTGCCGCGTTACTATCTCGGCGACCTGGGCGAAGGGATGCCGTTGCCGGAGCACATTCTGCGCGAGCTTTTTCTCGAGCCTGATCGCGGCGACACGGGTGACGCCCGCCAATCCGCCTGAAGCGAGGTACCCGTCAATCGTGGCCGAATCCAATGCATGACGATCAGGCGGCCGTGCTGGCCGCGCTCGCGTCACCCGGAGCCTACCCGCATGCAACAGATGCGATTCGCATCATCGAGACGCATATCTCGACGGTCTTTCTGACCGGACCCTTTGCCTACAAGGTGAAAAAGGCCGTCACGTTTCCGTTTCTCGATTTTTCGACGCTCCCGCTCCGCGAGCGCGCCTGCCAGGATGAGCTTCGGCTCAATCGCAGGCTCGCGCCTGCGCTTTACCGCGAGGTTGTCGGCATCGGCGGGCCGCCGGGCGAGATCCGGGTCGGCGGCGAGCCCGTTGTGGAATTCGCCGTCAAAATGACCCAGTTTCCCGCCGGTGCAACGGCCCACGAGCTCATCCTCGATGACGCACTGAAAGCTGCGGAGCTCGAGTCCCTCGCCGACCGGATCGGGCAGTTCCACGAGTCGCTGCCGCCAGCGTCGGGCGGCGAGCCGGCCGCCAGCATCCTCGCCAACCTCGCGGAGCTCGAAGCAGAGGCCGGCGAAGCGATGCGCGGCGATCTTGAAGATGTTGCAGCCTCGCTGCGTGCAAGCCTGGATGGCCTCTCAGCCAGCCTGGCGCAACGCGCCGAAGCCGGCTGCGTTCGGGAGTGCCACGGCGACCTGCACCTCGGCAATCTCGTGCGGTTCGATGGCGAGTTAATCCCGTTCGACTGCCTCGAGTTCTCGCTGCCCATGCGGACGATCGACGTGATCGACGAGGCGGCCTTCCTGTTCATGGATCTCGTGGCGCACGAACGGCGCGACCTCGCCTACGCTTTCCTGAACACCTACCTTGGCGTCACCGGCGACTTTGCGGGGCTGACCCTGTTGCGTCTTTATGTCGCGCATCGCGCCCTGGTCAGGGCCAAGGTTGCCATCGCGAGCCCGCGGCAGCTGCCGGTCCCGCACACCGAGCAGCATGCGGCGCGCTATCTGGAGACGGCGCTTGCCCAGGCGCACGCGCCGAGACCGCTGTGCGTCATCACGACGGGGCTCTCGGGCAGCGGCAAGACGACGATTGCCCGGCAGCTGGCGCTGGGTCTCGGCGCTGTCCACGTTCGGTCGGACGTCGAACGCAAGCGGCTGCACGGGTTCAAACCCGACGAGCGCTCCGGATCCATGCTCGATCGGGGGATCTACGATGCCGAGTCGACCGCGGCGACCTATGCACGACTGGCCGATGCGGCCCGGGCGGCGCTCTCCGGTCGCGTCAGCGTCATCGCCGACGCGGCCTTTTTGCGCCGGGAGCAGCGCGACCGCATACGCTCGACGCTGGCGAGCCTCGATGCCGACTGCGTGATTCTCGAATGCACGGCGCCATCGGAGGTGCTGCGCGAACGCATCGTCGCCCGACACGAAGCCGGCAGCGACGCCTCGGAAGCGGATCTGGGCGTGCTGGCGCAGCAACTGGCGACGGCCGAACCGCTTACAGACGATGAGCAATCGGCCGCGTTGACACTCGACACCGAGCATGCAATCGATGCCAACGACCTCGCGCAGCGAATCAGAGAGCGAACGGTTCAGCCGTCGGTATCGTCGACCTCGTACTGACCGGTCAGACGACGCCAGATATGCGACCAGCTGAGCCCGACGGCCAGCAGTAACGACAGGCATATGATACTGACCCAGGTCAGCGCCGAGACCGAGCCGACGGCAAGCCAGCCGAGATCCGTCAACCACCAGATAATGCCGCCGATCAGCGCGGCCGCAAGCACGGAGCCGACGGTGCCCAGCGAGCGTTGCGTCGCGACCACGAAAATACTCCAGCCGATGATCAGAACGATGCCGACGACGAAGTGCTCCGGACCAAGACCGTCATCGGTAAACCCGTTGCGCAACCACGAGTAGTAGGAAAAATCCGTCGGGTTATAGGTGGCGAACACGAGCAGCATGCTGGCGGCGAACCGCCAGATAAAACTCATCGCGCCGAACTCGCGCACCACGCCTTGTCGCTCCATAGGTTTTACTCCGTCGTCTGCCATTCGCCCGCCAGCGGCCTCAGCGACCTGCGCCTACTCGAACTCGAGGTGCTCAGAAAAGAAGGGCAGGACCCAACCCTCGAACCGCTCCGCCACGCGATTGGTGTGATCGCCCTCGTAGGTCCCGAAGCTATGCTCGATGCCGTATTCGGTCAGCACACGAGAGAGCTGCCGGTTGGCCTCGATCAGGCCATCCTGCAGACCGACTTCGAGCCCGATTGCGTCGTAACGCCTCAGGTTCCAGACATATTGATCGATCATCGCGAGCGGCACATTGGCGTTCCATTTGGCGATGATGAGTGGCTGGACCTCGCCGTCCTGCAACGGAAAGTCGAAATACAGCGGCGGCCTGTTCGGATTCGGCGACCAGGCGGCAGCAAGCGAGAGCGGCACCTTGGTGAACACGGCCGCAGCATCCGCCTCCTCGAGTGTCGTGATCTCCGCGGCAGCGCGGTTGCCGGCATCGTCGGCAACATAGGGTGCGAGGCAACAGGAGCTCATGGCGTAAAAGCTCGAGTAAAGCTCGGGGTACTTCATTGCGAGCCGCACCGTGCCATAGCCACCCATCGAATGCCCCGACAGGCCGCGACTGGCACGCTCCGGAATCGTTCGATAGTGCGAATCGATGTACTCGACGAGATCGCGAACAATGAAGCCCTCGAAATCACCCGTCGTCACGGAAGTCGAGTACATGCTGCCTTCGAATATCGTCAGCGCATCGGGCACGACAATGATCATTTCCCTGGCACGGCCGCTCGCGATCGCGGCATTTGCGCCCTGCTCCAGACCGATCATTCGCGACCAGACCTCGGCACTCGGGAGCCAGCCGTGCAACTGATACAGAACCGGGTACCGCCGGCCCGGCTCGGCCTCGTAGCTCGGCGGCAGATAGACGACAACGTCGCGCTCGACCGGGTTGCCCTGCAGGTTGCCTTCGAGGGAAGGCGACGTCACCTTGATCCGCTCGATCGACCCGCCGTCCTGCGCGGACAAGGTCGTCGACACTCCGGCGAGCAGAACCGCGACCGCAAGTTGCAGCATTCTCGACATTCGCAATAACCCCAGTTGTCTGACCGAATTCGCGCAGTTAGTCTACTAAAGAACCGGAGGGCCGCGACGCTTGAATCTCGAACGCACACACAAGCTGGAGCACTCGCACTCCTTTGGCCAGGACGTCAAGCGTCCCGGCGAGGTGCGGACGATGGTCGTCATCGTGATCACGGCGACGATGATGGTCGTCGAAATCGTTGCCGGCATCGTCTACGGCTCGATGGCGCTGCTCGCCGACGGCCTGCATATGGCCTCCCACGCCGTTGCCCTGTCGATAAGTGCGTTTGCCTACGTCTACGCGCGACGCCATGCGCATGACGAGCGGTTCAGCTTCGGCACCGGCAAGGTCAACACGCTGGCCGGTTACACGGGTGCCGTTCTGCTCGCCGGGTTCGCGGCCGCCATGGCGGTCGAGAGCGTGGACCGCTTCATCAACCCGGTCGATATCGTGTTCAACCAGGCGATCTTCGTGGCCGTGCTCGGCCTGATCGTCAACGGCGCATCGGTGCTGATTCTCGGCCACCACCATCATCCGGAAGAGGCGCACGATCTCGAGACGGATCTGGACGAGCACGCGCATTACCACGCGCATCATCACCATCACGATCACAATTTGATTTCGGCCTACCTGCACGTCCTCGCAGATGCTCTGACGTCACTGCTCGCCATCTTTGCCCTGCTGGCGGCGAAATACTTCGGCTTCAACTGGGCCGATCCGCTGATGGGTATTGTCGGCGCCGTGCTCGTGGCGCGCTGGTCGATAGGACTGCTGCACAGCACCGGGGTCGTTCTGCTCGACCGCCAGGGACCGGATGACGTCCGCGAGATGATCCGGCATCGGATCGAGAATGAAGGCGGCAACCAGGTCGTGGACCTGCACCTCTGGGCCATCGGACCCAAGATGTACTCGCTCGTGCTAGCCGTCGTCGCCGACGATCCGCAACCGCCGGAGCACTACAAGAACCTTATCCCCGACAGGCTCGGGATCGTGCACTCCGTCGTCGAAGTGCATGCAGCCGACTAGCTACTGCGCGTTGATGACGGCGGGGTTGAACTGCTGGTGGCAACCTTCGCAGGGTGGCAGCAGCAGATCTCCGGCCGCGAGCAGCGCCTCGGGATCCTGATTGCGGCTGGCTTCTAGCGCCGCCTGGCCGGCGGCGATCATCGCGGTATTGAATCCCTGCCACGCAGGCTCCTTGACCCAGGCGTTATCCATCGGGCCCGTTCCGCCCGAGGCCGAAAGGCTCGAAGCAGCGAGCAAGGTGATCGCAGCCTCTTCCATCAGGCGCCACTCGGCCGGTGTCTCGGGCGCCTGCCACGCGCTCCAGAGCTGATTCGTCGCCGGCGTGATCGTCTGCCGCATGAGCTCCATGATCGACACCAACGGCGCAAGCTCCACAGGCTCGCTGGCCGACTGTTGCGCGCTCGGCGCCAGAGCCACGGCGCTCAGCGCGAGGCCGGCAGCCGCGACACCCAGTCTCGCTGCAGTGGTCATGATGCTCTCCGACGAAAAGACCCGAAATTCACTCTACCCACTGGTCAGGGCAAGGTGACATACGTAGTTGCCTCAGTCAGAAGCCGAATCCGTTGGCAGGTTCGGCCGTCAGTAGAGCTCGCGCAAGCCTTCGGTCAGCTCGACGACCGTGCCCCAGGGATCGGTAATCACGGCAACGCCCAAGCCGTCCTCGACGCGGTAGGGTTCGGTCAGCGTGATTCCCCTGGCTTCGAGCCCGGCGGTGAACGCCTCCAGGTCTCGGACTTCG
>DATCZB010000338.1:0-18092 GCA_036526155.1 Gammaproteobacteria bacterium | reverse complement strand
TAAACGTGGTAGGGCTCCCAGGGGCTCGCCGCCTCGTTCTCGACGATGACCGAGTTGTAGTTCAGGAAGTTGCCCTGCGACCCCATGTAGGTTTCGTCGGGCACCGAGCCGCCCTGCAGATTCTGCGACAGCAGACCATAGGCGCGACCGATCGCGGCATTGGCGTGGTTATAGGGGCCCATCGCGCCGATGCCGTAGTTCATGCCGATCTCGTCGCGAATCGGCCCGTTGATGATCGAGACCGTCGCCTGCGAGGTCGTCGAGCTCGAGCGTGCCGAGACGTCGCTCCCGGCCATCGCCAGAATCACGGGAAAGTGCTCGGGCCGGGCCCCGGCCATAACCGCATTGACGGCGACCTTCTCGACCGTGAACTCCCATTGCTCCCGGTAGTTGGTCGGCCTCAGCCGGCCGACGACCTCATCCCGATCGTGACTCGTGCCTGAGAGCATCTCGTCCACGCGCGCTTCGGTCGGTAACACGATGGGCAGGTAGTCCGTCCAGCGGTTCTCGAGAAACTGCTGATGCAGTTTTGCCTCGGTGTCAGGCTCGAGCAGGCGCGGCGTTGACCGCTCGAACGAAACGCGGCTCAGGTCCTCGTCGTCGAGCGGCTGCGTCAGGCCTTCGATGATCTCCTGCGCGAACGGCTGCTTGCTGATCGGGTCGGCGCCTTCGATGTAGGCTCTGAGGTCGGCCGCGCTGCGCCCGACGATAGGCTGCGGAACGAACGCCTGGCGCGTCGTCGGCATGCCGTTGGCGCGCGCGACCGAGCGCGCGAGCCTCGCAAAGGCATGCGTATGCACGGCGACTGTCGGAACGCCCTGCTCCTCCAGCGCCATCGCGAGCCCGACGACCGTCGGGCTACAGGTGCTTCACAAGCCGACGCCAAGTATGGCGGCATCGCCCTCCTTGACGACGGCCGTGCGCATCTCCGGGTCGTCGACCCAGCTTTCGCGCGGCCTGATGTTCTTGATCCGAACCGTCGGCATTCGCTCAGCAAACCACTGCTGCAGCTGATCCATGAAGACGTCGGAGTTATCGAACAGGCAGTCGACCAGAAAGACGACCTTGTCGTCCAGGCTCAGCAGCCTGGGCGCGAGCTGCTTACCGCTGACCTTGGGCGGATAACCACGCGGATCGTGGACGACGACTTTGTCGCTCAATTGGGATCTCCCGAAACCGAGCTGCGATTATATGCAGCAGAGCCGCCGGCGTCCGCTTCTTTGCCGCCAACTTAACCGGCGGCCGGGATCGGGATTACCAGACCGCCGGGATCAGCCGCCAACGGGTCCGGACCTGATACTCCGCATAGGCCTGATACCGACCCAGCAGGTTCTCCTCCTGAACGATGCGCAGAACCTGGAAGGCTGTCGCCAGAACGATGACCCCCAGATTGGCCCAGCTGAAGTTATTGACGAGATAGCCCGCGTGAGCGAGCAGATAGGAGCTGTAGAGCGGATGGCGGACCCAGCGATACATGCCGTCCGACTTGACGCCCCGGTGCGCAGGCAAAAGCCCGAAACTGCGGTTCAGCGAGAGCACGGCGAAGATCTGCAGCACGACGCCTGCAAGCTGCAGCGCCTGACCCGCGAGCAGATCGACGGGCGCGTCGGTCGGCCGGAGCAGCAAGGGACCAACCGTGCCGCCAATCGTTGCGACCCAGGTCTTCCAGTGAAAGTCGGTCTGGTCCGGATCGCGGCGAATGATGACGAGCACGGCAACGATCGCCTCGACTACCACGATCAGCAGCAGACTCAGGCGCGGCTGGAGCAGGAATTGCTGCAGATGAGAATAGGCAAACACGCAAAACAGGACACACAACGCGAGGTTGGTGCTTGCGATGCCAATGCCTCGCCAGGAATAGGTGGTTCTTGCTGCCACGTGCGAAGCCCCTCTGGAGTCGTTCTTCAGCCGGCCAGCCGGCGTGCTCGAGACACGGTGACATCAGGGCAGCCAGGCCGCCAGCGAATCGCTCACAAAATCGGTTTAGCGGCCGCGGATTGCGGCGGCGGGAGTTTGCATAAGGTCGCGCTGACGGCCCGACGCAGGCTCAGGACAAACCGCCCCTGAACCACCCCTACTTCTGCTGCAGCCGGATGACCGTATCCTGCGCCGAACGACGCCCCAACAGGGCATAGAGGTAGCCCGCCGTCACGCCAAACGCGATCGCGAGCCAGGGTTCTGTAACGACTTCGGCCAGAGCCCAGGTTGCGACGGCCGCGGCAAGAGCGGGAATGAGTGGTGACTCCCAGCGACGCAAGCGCCGGCAGGCCTGTTCGAGCCTGGCCTTTTTCCTGAGCGCGAGCTCCGCTCTGGCCTGAGCCAATAGCGCCTCGGCAGCCTGCCGGGCCTCTTCCTGATTTGGCACGTCGACTCCCCTGTTCTTTTTCTTTTGTCGCAGGCCTTGCGCCTGATGCCGTTATGTCGATTCTAGCCGCTAACGGCGTGGAAGGCACCCTGGCCGATCCGCGCTAGACTCTTGTGCGTATGAAAATGGCCGGCTCGCGCGAGATCGAGGCGGACCCGGACTTTGTCTGGGCACGCCTGAATGACCCCGAGGTGCTCAGACAGAGCATCGCGGGTTGCGAATCCATGCGCGTCGAGAGCGAGGGCGAGTTCGTTGCCAGCCTCAAACTCAAGCTCGGTCCCGTTTCGGCAGCATTTGACGGACGCATTTCACTCAGCGACATCGTCGCCAATCGATCGTACACGATCACCTTCGAAGGGCTCGGCGGAGTCACGGGTTTCGGTCGCGGTGTTGCGGACGTCAGCCTGGAGCCGAAAGAGTACGGCACGCTGCTCGTCTATGCGGTCGAGGCCGAGGTCGGTGGCAAGGTCGCCAGAATCGGACGACCGCTGGTTCGGCGAGTCGCCCACCGCATGATCAACGAGTTCTTTACCCGATTCGAGGAAGCCGTGCTGGCCGCACGGACCTAGTCCAGCCTCCGTTCGGGCCCCGAGCGAATCGCCTCCGGCTCCCGCCGCTCGGACAGCTGCGAGACGGGCGCATCGGTCGCGCGAACCCGGCTGGTCGCGATCGTGCGACGCTTGTCGATCCAGCTCATGACTCGTTCGATCTGCGGGATGTCCTGCCTGGCGCGGTAGGCCGGCAGCTCGCAAATGCCGATGCCGTTCGCCGCCGCATGAACGAAGTTTTGACTGTCCCGGAACGTCGCAACCAGCGGAATCCTGAGACTGGTCAGGAATCGCATCAGCCGGTCATAGCTCCGCGTGCGCGCCCGAACACGATTGGCGACGATCGCGAGACTCCCGGCCCGCCGATCGAGCTGCGCGTCGAGCAAAAGCTCTGCGATAAAACGCGTCGCCGAATGCACCTCGATCTCGGACGGCTGGATCGGTATCAGCAACGTGTCGCCCAGGTGCGTGTACTCGTAGAGCCGGTTGCGGGGTATCGCAGCCGGCATGTCGACAATCACGGTATGGGAGTCGTCCGGAACCTGGACCTGAAGCGAGCGCGGCACTTCGCCGGTCTGCTCGTCGTAGCAGCGGATCCCATAGACTTCGGGCAACCGCGTCGACCGTCTTTCGACCCAGCTCGTGACGTACCCGTTCGGGTCGCAGTCCAGAAGCGTCGGTGGCGAGCCTCGCAGCGCGAGCGCGCTCGCAAGGTTGGTCGAGAGCGTGGTCTTGCCACACCCACCTTTCGGATTCAGAACAACAATCCGATGTAGATCATCCCTGCCCGTGATTCTGATCACAACAGTGCTCTGCCTCCTTAACTTCGAAAGGCCATCACACGTGAAACTCAGTCGCGAATTGCCAGATGTCTGTTTGCCTAAACATACCCGCATGCGCAGGCGACCACAACCCCTAGCGGTGCAGAGCACTCAAAACCACAATATCTGGCCATGTGGCCTGTTCTTGGACAAGCCGGGTGCGGCCGGCATCCACTGCTGCAAGGCCCCCGCGGCGATCGAAATGCCTTGAGCTATACTCGATTCCGATTGCAGCGCAGGCGACATCGCGGCGCGTCATGTCCATTCGATGGGGGGAATCGAAGCATGCAGATCATCACGAAGAGACCGCCGCTGAGCAGACGACGCCTGCTGGGAATTCTTGCGGCCGCGCCGGCGCTGGCCAGCCAGGCCGCTCGCGCGCTCGAGCCGGGCATTCGGCAGGGTCGCCTCAGGCAGAGCGTCATGTTTCAGGTCTGGGGTGATCTCAACCTGAGCATCGAAGAACGCTGCGAAGTGTTGGCCGCCCTCGGTTTTGCCGGCATGGACCTGCCGCAACCTCGAGAGATTCCTGTGCTCGAGGACTACGGCCTGACGCCGACGATGATGACCGGCACGGGCACCTCGTTCACCGATGGCCTGATTCGCCGCGAGATTCACGACCAGATCGAGCAAGCGACGCGCGAAGGAATCGACATCTGCGCGGCCGCGGGCTGCCCGAACCTGATCGCGCTACCGGGCGAACGCCGCGGCATGTCGCGGGAAGAAGGCGCCGATCATGCGGTCGAGATTCTGTCTCGGGTTGCGCCCTATGCAGAGGAGAAAGGCGTCAATGTCTGCATGGAGATTACCAACTCGAAAGTCGAAGCCGACAACCGTACGGATCAGGTCTTTGACGACATCCACTGGGGCTTCGAGGTTTGCCGGCGAACCGGCTCGAGCCACATCACTGTCGTTTACGACATCTACCATGTGCAGATCGCCAATGGCGATATCGTGCGCACGATGCGCGACAACCTCGACCTGATCAGCCACGTCCACGTGGCGGGTGTGCCATCGCGCGCCGAAATTGACCGCAGCGAGCTCGACTACCGGTATATCGCGCGGGAAATTGCCGACATGGGCTACGACGGATACGTTTCGCAGGAATACACGCCAACGCCTGGGCGCAACCCGCTGATCAGCCTGGCCGTGGGTTACGACATCCTGACAGTCTGAGTCAGACCTCAGGTCGTCGAGTAGCTGAACTCGTAGCGAATCCGGAAACGATCGCGACGCAGCCACTCACCATCCACGTAACGGGGCCGGAAACGGCTCTGGTAGACGAACCGTCTCAGGCGTCGTTCGATCACAGACGTTGCATTCGGTGACTGATCGATGATCCGCAAGCTGCGAACCCGGCCGAATCGATTGATATCGACCTCGAGATCGAAGTGACCCCGAACTTCGCCTGGCCCGTTGTGATTGTTCAGACCGGGCGTTGAGGCGGGCAACGGTATCGGCGCAGCGGGCGAAAAGACCGCCGCCACCTGTTCTGCGTCCGCGCCCCGCGAACGCAGATAGCCCAGCGCCGAGTCATAGCGATCCATCGCCCGGCCGAACGCGAGGAACATCAGATCCCAGTCCGCAAGCTCCAGCATGGCTGCCGTGACGGCCTCCGGCGTGCCTGGGTAGAGCCGGCTGTTGGCGAGCTTCGCCGCGAGCGCATTGCGTCCGCCAAACTGAAGCTGTCCGCTGATACTGTAGGGCCGCCCTCCGCGATGAAGCTTCGGGTTCGTCAGCTCGAAATAAAACGAATCGATGATGCTGTCTTCGAGCTCGAGCAACAGCGGGATATCGCCCAACCCGTGGTTGATTGCCTCGTTCATCGCCAGCGCATAGCTCGAACGCGCCCGGCGCAACATGGAAGCAGCCACCGATCGCGTCGTGCGCGTCGGCGTGAACCGCGGCCCCTGCGGCCCGACACCTGCATCGATGTTGAGCACGAATTCCGGCGGCAGCCCGTTGACCAGCAGGTAGTCGACGATTCCCATCTGACGGCCCGCCATGCCCATCATGATGTCGATATTGCGGGGATCGCCGGGATTTCGCAGGACCAGGTCGCGCAAGCGCATTTCGAGCTCGGTCGCCTGCTCGGTTGGCGCAATCGCCATCTGGATTTCGATCATGGGCTCGATGACGAGCGCCTGCTCGAGCGAATACAGCCCTTCGGCGCGACGCACGATCTGCTGTGCCTGCTCGAGCGCAGCCATGGCGTCGCCATAGTCCCCGATCTCATGATAGATCTCGGCCAGCTCGGTCAGCAGCGGCACCAGTCCCGGCGAGTTCTCGCCGTTGAGCGACTGCTCGGCCTCTATGCTGTCGAGGCCCGAGCGGATTCGCGCAAGAAGCGCATCCGGATCATCCGCGACGGTGCCGGCTGCCTCCGCTCCGGAGCCGTCGTCCGGCTGTGCCGATTCGCCTGTCGAACCGGCGGCAGCATTTTCCGAGATCGAAACGGACTCAGCGCCAACGACGATGAAGGTCAGTGAGTCGAGCGTCCGCCACTCCTGCGCACCCGCGCACGCGGCCGGGATGGCGACCAGAAGAAACACCGAAATGACCTTGATCGGCATGACGTCAGCGGCTCACTTTGAGACCTGATCCTTTTATCCCCTGCCTTCAGGGGAGTCAAATAACCCCCCCGCACGGCGTTCTGCCGGCTTATCACCGCCTGTTGCCGTTCATCGGCTCGCTCAGCCGCGCCGATGCCCGCAAAGGGTCAGATTTTGTCAAAGTGCGTCCACGGCCCCGACCCGGATTCGTATACTGCATGCTCGCCCCAGGACTCGATCGTCCCGAGACTGAACACAGGGGAACAGCGGAGTAACCATCGGGTCTTGGGGCACCAACCACGGGGCCGCGCCTGCCGCCTTTCCAATGAGACTCAATTCCTGGCTTCGCGGAATTCTGCCAGCTAGCTTGGCGGCTCCCCGGGGCCCGCGGGTTTGCGCACTCCCCCGTGCAAACTTCTCCTCGGTCGAATCAGCGAAGCGGGTCCCGGGGACTCGCCGCATCCCCCACCTCATGCCCGGAACGAAATCTCCCGGAACTTTTAGACTCAGTCTAGGGTCTGTTCCGTACAGCTAAGTTCGGCCATCCCCCCCGAATCCGGCCGAACACTGCCGCCTGCTCCGCCATCCGGGGCGGGCGGCTTTTTTTCCCCAATCAACGCAGCCGTGCCGCGCCCGCGGCTCGGTTCACGTAACGGCGATGAGCCGATGCCCGCGAACCTGTCGATGTTTCTTACACAAAATTCGAGACTATCTACCTAAGCTATTGTTTTTTATATCGAGCAGAGCTGGCACGAAGGTTGCTTTCATCAACCCAAGGGCACCCAAAGATTGTCCGACAGCCGATCTGAAGGAACAGATCGACAAGTAGAAACTACAGGGAAGTCGCAATGATGGCGAGACTTCAGTCGAGGGCGGCAGCAGCCGCCACGCAGACCTCGGCCGGGAATACCGCATCGTGCTGAGTCAGCACGAGCAGGAGCGGTTCGAGCAGGTCTGCCTGGAGCACATCTGGGCGGCTGTCGGCATGCACGTGATCTGCAGGGCATCGGGTTCGGAAGCGGATGCCCGCTCTGCGGCAACGTCGGTTCGCGACCTCGTCAATGTCGCACCGGCCTACCGAGCCTGCTGGGAACGGGTCAAGCCGATCGTGCTCTCGCAAGGTTTTCGGTCGTTCATTTCCATCGTCGATAGCCGTATCCCGCAAAAAGACACGCCTGGGCTTCGTTTACCGGAAGATGCATCGGCTCGTGCGGGCGAGATGCGCGGCGCCCCGCAACGAGGGACGCATCTGCGAGCCGACGAGCGCGGACAGCTGGCGGCCGAGCGCGTGCTCGCCATCGACACGCGCGAACGAAAGGAACGGAGTTCGCCGCCGATCGAATCGCGCGCCGATACGGTTCACCAATTGGCCTCAGCCGCCTCGAAGACCAGCACGCGTGACTCGCGACGCGCTTTGCCGCGCGGCAGACTGCGGGTCCTGGAGGGCAAGTTCGCGGGCCGCGAGCTCGAGCTGAATAAAGCGCTGACTAAATTCGGGCACCACGGAAATCACCAGGTTGCGATTCTGCGGCAGAAGAACGGCTATTCGATTGTGTCGATCACGGATGCGGAGCCCAAAGATGCGCCTCGAGTCAACGGCACGCCAGTCGGATCGAGAGCCCGGATTCTGCAGGATAACGATATCGTTCAGATTGCCGGCATCAAAGCGAGATTCATGCGCATCTGAGCGCGGTCCGCTCCCACCCTCTCGGCCCTGGTAAGCACCATATTCGGTCGATGCAGACCCGTATTCTGTCGATCGGCCGTTGGCTGGTCATGAAAACTCCTTCCACGTAGAGACACTGTGCTGATAAAGCGAGAGCGCCCCAGTCGGCAGATACCCGGTCTCCGGCACAATCGCCACAGCCAGCTCACCGATCACGGACGGGGCTCCGAGGCGGGTGGCGAACTCGCCACCGAGCCGTGCGTCGATCAGGATTGCTGCGAGCTGCAGAAACACGCTGGCTGCCTGGACGCGGTCTTACCCCAACGCCTCACAGGCAGTTCCTGCGTGCGAGCACCACCCCCGCGATCACGCCCGGATTGACCGGGATTTCGATGCTGCGGCCGCGGTCGATCTTCCGCATTCTCGTTCTCGAATCGACGGGGCATGTGCCGTTCGTTGCCAACCTGACACGAGGTCTCCAAGTATTCTGTAGGATCGAACGATATTTCGGCAATCCGGGGGGCTTGCCATGACCCTACCTGCCGCCGCTGTATATCCCGAAGCTGCCCGCAAGTTCAGGCCGTCGTTCTTCTTGTGGATGACCCTGGCCATGTGCTTCTTCGTCTTCGGCGGTTTCGGCATGACCTATCTGTTTCCGTTGACGACGGGCACGTTCCCGCCCGCTCCACCGATCGTGCACCTGCACGGCTTGCTGTTCTTTTCGTGGATGGTCCTGCTCGTGGTCCAGGCCGGGCTGATCGGCGCGGGGAACGTCAAGCTGCACCGCAGCCTGGGAACCTATGGCATCGCCCATGCCTCTGTGGTCATCTATACCGGCATCCTGCTCCAGCTGATCGGGTCCAGGCAGGGCATGGAGATGGGCAACCCCACGGGGACGGACGGGCTCTACCTTGGCCTTGCCGCCTGCATCGGCTTTATCCTCATGTTCACGCTGGCCATCCGCAACACCCGCCGGCCCGAGATCCACAAGCGAATGATCCTTTTCGCGATGCTCCCCGTGCTGCCCCCGGGAGTGAACAGGTTCTGGTACGTGGCGCTCGGGCTGGACGATTTCTTTCCCGTGGTTCACCTGTACCTGACGCTGTGGTCAATGGCGGTTGCCGTCCTTGTCCACGAATGGCGTCGTACGGGCCGGATCAGCGGCTATTCCATGATTGGTGCGGGCTGGATCTTGCTACAGGGCATCATGCACGAGCCTATGGTCGGGTCAGAAATGTTTGATCAATTCACCGCTAATCTTCTCAGCCTGGTCCACTACCGCTAGGCCGGGTACGCCCACGACTCGATAGAAAAGAACCGGCCATGAACGGACGGTTTGTCACCTGATCAGATTCATTTCGATCAACGCATTCACTTCGTTCAATCCCGAAACGACGTTCGCTTCCATAAGCCGCACGAATTCAGGCGCCGCCCCAGGCCGATCCGTCTGGTCGGGCCTTTAAGCACCGAGCGACGTTTTCGTTTTCGGATCGATCAGGGCTGCAGCGGAAAATTCCCGTCGTAAGGCGGCCAGTTCGGTATCGGCCTGTCTGGCGGCGCATAGAACATGGCGCCATGGACATGGCGAATGAGACCGTCCTCGATGCTGATCGTGTGAGTGAAATGATTGCGCCAACGCTCGTTGCCGGGAAGCCTAAGAAACACCACCGACATCATGACGACCTGTTGCTCCACATCCACCACCTGGACACGCCTGGCTGTGATTTGCGCCAGCCCGAAATCGCCGGCGGTGCGGCAGTCGCTGGTGCCGTTGAATCCGATCGCGCCCGGCGCCAGTGGGCCGCCGAATGTGGGGAAGCCGTTCTCGCGCCGCGAGCAACCGGGATGGCCTTTCACCACTTTGCTGTTCTTGGTGATGATGCCGTCGAAATAGCTGTTGGCAACTGCGATCAGGTCATCACGGCTGTAGCGCCGGTTCAGCGGCACAAAACCTTCGTTGGGCGGGTTGGCCAGCAGGTTTTCAACGTCGAATACGACGCCTCCCGGCTCGCCGGCGATACCGGCATCGCCCTCACGGCCGATATGCCATTCCGCCTCGGTGATCATCCGGTTTTCAACCTTCAGCCGCAGAGCCACCACCGCGGGTTCGCCGCTTTCCTCGAGCAGGCCGAAGTATCCGGCGGTCCTGCCGGCCGGGTCATAGTAACGGCGCTGTAGCTCGCCCAGGGCGGTCACGGTAGACCACAGGCCCTCATCATTGGGTGTCACCACGGAATTTTCCGTCTGGCGGAAGCCGTAGCTTAGCGGCGCCAGCGATGAATCATTGGCTGCGAGAGCATTCAGATAGCTGTCGAGAAACCCCGCCAGGCAGCTGCGCTCACAGTCCTGGGCCTGGGCTGGAAGCGCGACGGCGCTGGCTAGAAGGAGAACGAGTATTCCGGAGACGCGCATGGGGTCTTGCCTTGTTCTTGTATGAAGGCGTCGATTGTCTTACTGCCCGGGATGAGACTCAACAGCAGTAGCGCCTCGCTGTGGATCACGCCCGCCCGACTGCTTTCGCAATCAGTGGTTTCCGCGAGTTACTGGTCTGTGACAAGATGGAAAAATCAGGCTGCCGAAATGCATCAGATTGCTGGAGTGTGGGAGATACATCATGAACAGAGGAATTTTCACCACTTTCGCGCTGACGCTGGCGCTCGGTGTAGCGAGCGTTGCGGGCGCCCATCATCCGCCGAAGATGGAGCGGTGCGCGACTTTTTCGTTTTCGGGCGAGATCGAGCGGATTGTCTGGCAGCGCCCGCACGTAGAGCTCTTCGTCAAGACCGCCGAAGATGAGACTTATCAAGTCAGCTGGCTCGCGATTAATCAGCTGGCCGTGGCTGGAATCGATCAGAACACGCTCAAGGTCGGGGACCGGGTCGACATCACGGCCGGTATCCGCCCCAATGACGTCGTCGTAAGACCGATGCTTCTGAGCTACATCCATCGGGACAGCGACGGCTGGGGATGGTCGCAAATGCCGCAGGGCTGCTAGCCCACTCCTCTCGGAATTGGCGGAGGCGGATGGGAATCGAACCCACCGCTCGGGGTCGCCGAGCCACTGGTTTTGAAGACCAGGGAAGTCACCAGACTCCATTCGCCTCCTTCGAGCCGGGCTGCGACCGTTAAGCCTCCTGCTGCTCGCGCAGCCGCCGCAGGTCGCCGCGGCGGACGGTCGCGCCCGAAGCATCCAGATGCTCCATCAGGGGCACAATGTATTTGCGCGTCGAGCCGAGCAAATCGCGAATATCCTTGAGCGCGAAGGCTGCAGGATACGGAAACTCGCGCGCGATCGCCTGCTTTACATTCTCGAGCGCGCTGGCGTGCAACACCAGCTCTGACTTCCTGTCGTAAGTCTTGAGCCGCACCAGTCGGCCGCTCTCGAGCAACAAACGGTAGACGCCCTGCCCAACCTTATCGGCGCCGACGACCGTTTTCGGTGACGGCGGCTCGATACCCGAAGACAGGAAGGTTGCCTCGATGTCCCGGACCAGCCGACGCTCGCGATCGCTTAGCTGCGCAAACGGGTCGTAGCTTGCAAGGCTGTAGACCTCCTGCGTCGCCCGGACCTGTTTCTGCGCAACGAGCTCGCGCAAGGCGTGTCGCAGCACTTCCGCGCCAGGCTGCGGATCCATATCCTTAGCCAGACTGCCAGCGTCGATACCGCTACTAAACGGGTTTGCAGCGTGAAAGCGCTCCATCATCGAGCAGATGCCCGTGCGCGTCGCTTCATAGGCACCCTTGCCCACGACGATGTCGTCACCAATCTCGATTACGTCGGCGCTCGCTGCTGCATTGGCGAGCCTCTCGACTTGTGCCCCGAGTTCGCCCGCGAGCTCCGCGAGATTCACACCCCTCGGCCCGGCTTCCTCCAGGCGCTGTGCCAGGACGAGCTCGGGATCCCCTGTCGCCACCGCGGCCAGACGTTCCGTCACGGCCTGATCGAACCGCCGGTGGCGCTGCGCATTGGCATCGATGACGCGACCACCGCCAAGCGTGAGCATCGGCGAATACGTCCGAACCAGAAAATGCTCCGACGCCCGCGTAGCGATATCTCGATCCAGATCGAGCTGGGCCATTACGGACTCACCCGCCTCGACCACACGGCGATCCAGCAACCGCAGCTTGGCGATCGCTTCGATCGTGCCTGTCAGAAACCGAAGCACCGCGCCGTTCGCAATCGGTCCTTGCGTATCCTCGAGCAGCGACAGCTGCACATCGACTCGCCGCGTCGGCGCCACCGTGCCGGGGGTTGCCAGGACGTCACCCCGCCGGACATCTTCCCGACTCACATGCCTCAGGTTCACGGCAACCCGCTGACCCGGGCCAGCGCATTCGACCGCCTGATTGTGATTTTGCAGCGCCCTGACCGTTGCCTTCTGACCCGAAGGCTGGATCTCGACCTCTTCGCCAACGCCGAGCTCGCCGCCGCGAAGCGTGCCCGTGCCAACGAGCCCGAAGCCCCGCATCGTGAACACGCGATCGAGTGGCAGAAAGAACTTTTCGCCGTGTTCGCGCTCGACCGGCACTTCGGCCAACTCGAGCATTTGGTCGCGAACCGCGTCGATGCCCTCCCCGGTCGTCGCTGAGGCATCGAGCACGGGCGCGCCGTCGAGAAACGTGCCCTGGACGAATTCCTCGATCTCGTCACGAACGAGCATCAGCATCTCGTCATCGACGAGATCGCATTTGGTGATCACGATGAAGCCCCGCTCGACGCCGAGCAGACGCGCGATGTTGAAGTGCTCTACCGTTTGCGGCATCACGCTCTCGTTCGCCGCAACGCAGAGCACGATACCGTCGAGTGAGGTCGCGCCGCTGATCATCGCGCGAATGAAATCTTCGTGGCCCGGCACGTCGATTAGGTCGACGACACCTCGGTCATCCTCGAGATAGGCAAACCCGAGCACGATGGAGAGACCGCGCTCGCGCTCTTCCAGGAGCCGGTCGGTTTCGATACCGGTCAGCGCTCGCACCAGCGCCGTCTTGCCATGGTCGACATGGCCGACGACGCCGAGCGTAATCGAGTTGCTCACGACAGGACGGCGCGAACGACGTCGGTCAGCCTCTGCGTCTGCTGCGGCAATACGGTCCGCAGATCGAGGTTCACCGCGCCCTTGTTGATCCTGCCGATCACCGGCGTGCTGCCTGACCTGAGTTTCGCCGCCAGCTCACCGGCGCCGAGACCCTCGACCTCGAGCCGAATCACGCGGGTCGCGAGCTGATTCATGGGCAGCGCGCCACCGCCGGCGAAACTCACGTCCTCGATGACGCTCGCAGTGACACCTTCGATCTCGCCGAGCTTCCCGGCGACGCTTGCCGCCCGGCGAGCGATAGCAGCGGGGTCCTGCGCGATCATTCGCAGCACCGGTACCCGCTCGAACGGATCGTGTGGCGGCCGATAGAGCTTCAGGGTCGCGACAAGCGCCGCGAGCGAGAGCTTGTCGATCCTGAGCGCCCTGGCCAGCGGATGCCTGCGCAGACGTTCGACGAGGTCGGCCCGGCCGACAATGATCCCGGCCTGCGGCCCGCCGAGCAGCTTGTCGCCGCTGAACGTCACGATGTGGGTCCCCGCGCTGATGCACTCGGCCACGGTTGGCTCGTCGGAGTCGAGCGCCTCGATGCGACGCAAACTCCCGCTACCGAGATCCTGCACCAGGACGATACCGTTTTCGCTGGCGAGCGCAGCGAGTTCGCGCGGCTCCGGGCTCGCCGTGAACCCGACGATACGGTAGTTGCTCGGATGGCTTGTCAGCAACACGCGCGACTCTCCCGTCAGCGCGGCGGCGTAGTCACGCAGCGTGGTCCGGTTCGTCGTACCGACCTCGACCATTTGCGCACCGCTGTCGACAATCACGTCGGGCATACGAAACGACCCGCCAATCTCGATGAGCTCACCGCGCGAGACAATGACCTCACCGGAACCGGCCAGCACGCGCAGCACGTGGAGCACGGCAGCGGCACAGTTATTAACGACGAGCGCGGCCTCGGCGCCCGTCAGATCGCATAGCAAAGACTCGACATGCGCGTTTCGCGACCCGCGTTCGCCACGCTCGATGTCGTACTCGAGATTCGAATAGCCGCGCGCGACATCGGTCATGGCCTCGATCGCCTCGTCGGCCAGCGGGGCCCGCCCGAGGTTCGTATGGATCACGATGCCTGTGGCGTTGATGACGGGTTTCAGGCTGCTCTGGCGTCGCTCGAGGAGATCCGCGCGCAGCAAATGCGTGTAAGCGTCGCTCGCAAGCTCCGGCAGCTCGCCCCCGCCGTTACGCAGTGTATTGCGCAAACGCGCCAGATGGCTGCGCATGACCTCGACGACCTCGGCGCGAGAGTACTCCGCGCACAGTCGCTCGCCCTGCTCGCTCGAGACCCAGGTATCGACCCCGGGAAGCTGTCTCAGTAGTTCACTCGCCATATTCAAAACGCTGCTGCCATGCGTTTATTCTAGCGTGCCGCGCTCCAGACGTTTCCCGCAGCGCCTCAAGCCGGTAACCTTGCGCGCTCCGAATTCAGCAGAGATTGGCGATTTGAGCAGCGAATTTGACATCGTCGTCGTTGGCGGCGGAATTGCCGGGCTGACGGCGGGACTGACCGCGGCACGGCTCGGGCGTTCGACGCTGGTCGTGACCGGCGACGTTCTTGGCGGGCACCTCCTTAATATCGAGAAGATCGACGGTTTTCCGGGGTTCGCCGAAGGCGTGCCGGGTTACGACCTCTGCCCGATCACCCAGGAGCAGGCCATGGAAGCCGGAGCCGAGTTCTCGATGGCCAACCTGTCGTCACTCCAGCGCAGTGGCGAGATGTGGTCGGTGACGACCGCCGACAACACTTACGCGGCGCGCAGCGTCATCCTGGCGACGGGCACGCGGCTGCGTGAGCTCGACGTCCCGGGCGAATCGCTTTTGCGTGGCAGGGGCGTCAGCCAGTGCGCCAGCTGCGACGCGCCGCTCTTGCGCGAGCGCGACGTCGTGGTAGCCGGTGGTGGCGACTCGGCGTTGCAGGAGGCATTGTCTCTGGTCGAGCATTGCGCCTCGGTCACCATCGTCCATCATGGCGAGGCCTACACAGCGCAGGCGGCTTACCGCAACCTCATCGAAACCAACCCCAAAGTCACCGCCGTGCCCTCATCGGAGATCACGGCCATCCACGGCGAAGATGCCGTCGAAGGCGCGACGGTCCGTAACGTCGAGACCGGCGAAACGCATGACCTCGCCTGCGCGGCCGTCTTTGTTTTTATCGGCTTGCAGCCCAACACGAGTTTCGTCGATGATGATTCGATACTCGACGCCGAACGCCGGATCGTGACCGACTCGGATATGCGAACGGCCGGGACCGGGTTGCTGGCCGCGGGCACGGTTCGCAGTGCCGGCACGGGACGCGCCGCGGCAGCGGCCGGCGACGGCGCCAGCGCGGCACTGAGCGCAAACCGGTTTCTGGCTAATGGCGAGTGGGCCACAGCGGGCTAGCCGCGCGACACGCAGGACAGGCGATTTTCAGGAATACGGAACCGCAATGGCAGACAAACTCACCGTTCACGATCCGCGCGGCTATCCGCCCGAAGTCGTCGGCAAACGTCTCGCACCGAGGCTGCAAAGCCTCGACGGCAAGGTCGTGTTCCTCGTCGATTGCCTGTTCGACAACTCCGACGTGTTCATGGACCAGCTGCAGCACTGGTTTGCTGAGCAATTGCCGAACGTGCAAACGAAGATCATTCGGCCGCGCGACAGCTGGGGCGACGACCAGGTCATGCGCGATGCCGTCGTCAAGGAGGGTGACGCCGCCATTCTCGGCGTCGGCTTGTGAAGCACCTGTAGCCCGACGGTCGTCGGGCTCGCGCTGGCTCTGGAGCAACAGGGGCTTCCCACCGTGTCGGTGCACACGAACGTCTTCGCCCGCCTCGTCAATTCGGTGACCCGCGCCGCCGGCATGCCGACAGCGCGGCAGGCCTACGTGCCGCAGCCCATCGTCGACCAGAGCGCCGCGCAGCTGCGTGCCTATATAGAAGGTGTCGATCCTGTGTCGAAGCGTTCTTTCGCACAGGAGCTGATCGATGGCCTGTCCGGGCCGCTGACGGACGAAGACCACAAGGGAACGAGCTTCGAGCGCTCGACGCCGCGGCTACTCGAGCCCGATACCGAGGACAACCTCAGGCGTCAGTTCGAGGAAAACCGCTGGACCGACAACCTGCCGATCATCCTGCCGACCGAAGAACGAGTGGCAAAGATGCTCGAAGGCACGAGCCATGCCCCCGACGAGGTTGTCGGCACGATTGCGCCGACGCACTTTCGCGAGGCCTGGGAGTTCACAGTCGAGAAGGTCGCCGTGAATGCCGTCATGGCCGGCGCGCGGCCGGAATACCTGCCGGTGATCCTGGCGCTGCTGGCATCGGGCCAGACCGCGCGGTCGAGCAGCACGAACTCGTTTGCGACGATCTCCGTCATCAATGGCCCGATCCGTGACGAGATCGGCATGGACGACGGCATCGGCGCGCTCGGCCCCTATAACCACGCCAACGCCACGATCGGCCGCGCCTATAGCCTGGCTTCGATCAATCTGCAGGGTGGCTCCGTCCCGGGTGACACCTACATGGGCTCACTCGGCAACTGGTACAACTACAGCTCCGTGTTTCCCGAAGCCGAAGACCGCAGCCCGTGGCAGCCGCTGCATGTCCAGCACGGCTTCGAGGCCGATGCGAGCGTGGCCACGGTGTTCTTCGGCGGCTGGTATACGCTCGCGGGCTACGGCCCCCGACAGTCGTGGCAGGAAAAGCTGCAGAAGGCCTTCGCCGCCGCCGAGCCCTACCTGCCCCCGATCCTCGTGATGGATCCGATCGTCGCCCGTGGCTTCGTCGAGCTCGGGTACGACAGCAAGGAAAAGCTCATCGAATGGTGCGCCCGCAACGCCCGCCTGAGCGCGCGCGAATACTGGGACAACCAGTGGACGCAATCCGTGCTCAAGGCGCGTGGCGTTGCCGGCATCGAGCCGTATGCCTCGCGCCTGGCCGCGGATCCCGAAGACCTCATCGAGATGTATACTGAAGACGAGATCAAGATCGTCGTCGCCGGAGGCGAGACCCAGGGCGCATGGAAGATCTTCGGCGGCGTCCACCGGCCGGGCTATTCGAGCCCGATCGACCCCTGGCGGTAACGAATGACGGAGCTCAGCGCATGAAGTCACACAGTCTTCGCCCGACTCAGCACGCACTGGCCGCTGCGGCATTGGCGCTCTTTGTCGGCACGGCCGCAGCCCAGGATCTCGCGCCGTCCGAGATCAACGTGGCCGAGCTCGGGCCGCAGGTCGGCGAGATCGTTCCCGATTTTCGCCTGTCCGACCAGAACGGAGATTACTGGACGCGAGAATCGATCCTGGGCCCGCGCGGCGCCATGCTCGTATTCGTGCGTTCAGCCGACTGGTGACCCTACTGTAAGACCCAGCTCGTGGAGCTGGAGAGTCAGGCCGACGAGCTTCGCGAGCGGGGCTACGGTATCGCCGTCATCAGCTACGACTCCCCGGAAGTCACGGCCCGTTTTTCCGAGCAGAACAACATTTCGTTCCCGCTTCTGTCCGACGTCGGCTCCGAGACCATCGAGCGCTACGGGATTCTGAACCCGGTCCCGGAGTGGGCCTTCAGTGAAGACGCCGACGACCCGGCCGTGCAGGCCGACATCGCGACCTTCGTTTCCGTCGTCAACCCGAGCGAGATGATGATCGGGATCGCCTTTCCCGGCACCTTCATGCTCGACACGGCAGGGCGGGTCACGTCGCGCTACTTCGAAAACTCCTACATCGAGCGCAATACCGTATCGAGCATTGTGATCCGTGTCGGCGAAGCCGAGGTCCCGGTGCGAGCGGCGCAGCTCTCAATGCCGCAGCTCGAGCTGACGACCTATGCCAGCGAACCGACGATTGCCCCGGGCAACCGCTTCGCCCTGGTCTTCGAGATCGAGCCGAATGAGGGCATGCACGTCTATGCACCGGGTGCTGCCGATTACCGCGTCGTCGGTATAGAGCTCGAATCCGAAGCCAACCTGCTCGTGCTGCCGATGACCTATCCGGAGTCGACCGACTACTACTTCGAGCCATTCGACGAGACGGTCCCGGTCTACGAGGAGCCGTTCGAGCTGGTGCAGGAAGTCA
>DATCZB010000337.1:0-4235 GCA_036526155.1 Gammaproteobacteria bacterium | reverse complement strand
CCAAGAACGTTAACGAAGGCATCTACACGGCCATCGCGTTCATTTTCGGCGCCATCATTTCGGTCGCCAGTGGCTACATTGGCATGAAGATCGCGACCGCGGGCAACGTTCGCACGACAGTCTCGGCCAACCAGTCGCTCTCTGGTGCGTTCAATCTCGCGCTGCACTCGGGTGCGGTCATGGGCTTCGCCCTGGTCAGCCTGGCCTCGCTCGGCATGCTGGTGATCTACCTCGCCCTCAAGTATGTAATGCCTGACGATCTGCCACCGCACGTATTGATGGAAGTCATTGCCGGCTTCGGTCTCGGCGGTTCAGCCATCGCGCTGTTTGCGCGCGTGGGCGGCGGTATCTTCACGAAAGCAGCCGATGTTGGCGCCGACCTCGTTGGTAAGGTCGAGGCCGGAATTCCGGAAGACGATCCGCGTAACCCGGCCGTTATCGCTGACAATGTTGGCGACAACGTCGGCGACGTCGCCGGTATGGGCGCCGACCTTTTCGGCTCATGTGCGGAGAGCACCTGCGCCGCTATGGTCATCAGCGCGGTTGCCTTCGGTGGTAACGTCGATGCACTCCTGTACCCCATCGCCATCTCGGCGATCGGCATTCCGGTCAGCCTGCTCACGCTGCTGCTGATTCGTGTTAACACCGAAGCGCAGGTGGGCCCGGCGCTGAAACGCATGCTGATCATTTCGAGCGCACTGATGGCCGTCGTCATGTATTTCGTGACCGACGTGCTGGTGCCGGCCGAGTTTGTTATCAACGAGGTTGCGTATACATCCCTCGGCGTATACCTGTGCTTCCTGACCGGACTCATCGCCGGCCTCGTCGTGGGCTTGCTGACCGAGTACTACACGTCAGATGCCTACAAGCCCGTTCGTGAAGTGGCCGAGTCCTGCCAGACCGGTACCGCGACCAACATCATTTTCGGGCTGGCACTCGGTTACAAGAGCGCCGTCGGTCCCTATCTCGCGATCGGCCTCGCCATCTACATACCGTGGATGCTGGCCGGCATGTACGGTGTGGCTATTGCCTCGCTCGGCATGCTGGGCACGCTGGTCATCGCGCTGACGATCGACGCCTACGGCCCGGTGGCTGACAATGCCGGGGGAATCGCGGAGATGGCCGGCATGCCGGAACACGTGCGCGAGCGCACGGACGTGCTGGACTCCGCCGGTAACACCACGGCCGCCATTGGTAAGGGCTTCGCGATCGGCGCTGCCATACTGACGTCGCTCGCGCTGTTCGCCGCATTCCTGACCCGTGCTGATCTGCTGCTGAAGGAAGAGGACCCGACCTCGGATCTTCTCGGCACAATCAATCTGCTCGACCCGATGGTCTTCAGCGGCCTGTTTATCGGTGCCGTGCTGCCGGCACTGTTCACGGCCATGACGATGAAGTCGGTCGGCGCAGCCGCGTTCAAGATGATCGAGGAAGTGCGACGTCAGTTCCGCGACATTCCGGGCATCATGGAAGGCACCGGTGATCCCGACTACGCGCAATGCGTCGCGATCTCGACGCAGGCTGCCGTCCGGGAAATGGTTGCACCCGGCATCCTCATCATGGGTGCACCGCTCGTCACCGGGTTCCTGTTCGGCATCCAGGCCACGGCCGGACTGCTGGCCGGGTCGCTGGTCGCCGGCGGAGTTCTCGCAATCTCGTCGTCAAACTCCGGTGGCGCCTGGGACAACGCCAAGAAGTACATTGAAGCCGGCAATCTCGGTGGCAAGGGCACCGAAAACCACAAGGCGGCGGTCGTTGGCGATACGGTGGGCGATCCGCTGAAGGACACGTCCGGCCCGTCGCTGAACATCCTGATCAAGTTGTCGGCCATTCTGTCGCTCGTCTTCGTACCGTTCTTCGTACAGTACGGTGGCGTCCTGCTGAGATTCATTTAGGAGCGACTCGCTTCGGAAGCAATAAAGCCCGGCCATGTGCCGGGCTTTATTGCGCCGGATTTAGCCGGTGCTTATCCGGATGCGCTGGCAGGTCATCACTCCAGTTGGTCACCCAGCCCCCGATAACAGTGAGGCGCCAGAAGCGCCTCACTTTGCGTCGTCCGAGTCAGCTACCGCGAAGTGTTTGATCATTGCCGGCCTCGGCGTCTCGACGAAGGGGACGGGCGGCGGTGACGGACGATACCGTCGGCGACCCCTACAAGGACACGGCAGGACCGGCGATCAACCCGCTGATCAAACCATCAATATCGTCGCGCTGCTGGTCGTGCCGCTGCTCGCAGGCTAGGCCGCAGGCTCAGTGCGAGCGGCCGAGTGGATGCGGCCGCTCGACGACGTAACCCTGGATGAAGTCGACGCCGAGCTCACGCAAGGCGTCGAACGATTCCTGATCCTCGACCTGCTCGGCAACGACGAGAAAGTCCAGGCTCTTCGAGAGGCTTATGGTGGCCGCGAGCATCTCGCGGCTGACCCGATTCTCACTGACGTCCCGCGTGAACGATCCGTCGACTTTCAGATAGTCGATCGCAAGCTGGCGCAGCTGCGAGAACGAGCCGATTCCGCTGCCAAAATCGTCGAGCGCGAAACGGCAGCCCATGCCGTGCAGCACGTTGATGAACCGGCGGGCGAGATCGATGTTATTCATGACCGAGGTCTCAGAGATCTCGAAGCAGATTTTGCCCGGGTCGACGCCGGTGTGATCGAGCAGATCGACCACGTACTCGAGGAACTCCTCGTCGCCCAGCGTCTGTCCCGAGAGATTGATGCTGCAGCTGCGGCCCGCCGGCACATGAGGCATATCAGCGGCGAGACTCGTCAGCGCGGCGCGAACCACCCAGCGATCGAGATGTGACATCAACTGATATCGCTCGGCGGCGCCCAGGAACTGGGCCGGCGAGACGACGTTGCCACTCTCGTCGGTCATGCGCAGAAAAAGTTCTGCCGCAGGACCCTTATCCACGCGCCCCCCGGTCGCGATGATCGACTGTGAGTAGAGCTCGAACTGGTTTTCCTTGAGCGCGTTCTGGACGCGCTGCAGCCAGCGGATCTCGCCACGCTCCCGAGCCATGACTTCGTCTCGCGCCGAGTAGGCATGGACGCGGCCGCGGCCCTGCTGCTTGGCGACGTAACAGGCCGAATCGGCGGCCCTGAGTGCGGTCTCGGCCGTGCCGCTGTCGCTCAGGATCTCGACGATGCCGATGCTGACGCCGAGCTCGAAGACCCGGTCCTGCCAGGTAAAATTGTAGTCGCTGACAGCCTGACAAACGTCCTCCGAGATTTGCCGGGCCTTGTCCAGCGGACAGCCGATCAGCAACATTGCAAACTCGTCCCCGCCGAGTCGCGCAACCGTATCCGACTCACGGATCTGGTTCTTGAGCAGCGTCGCGATTTCCCGCAGCAGATTGTCCCCGACCATATGGCCGAAGCTGTCGTTGACGGCCTTGAATCGATCGAGGTCCAGATAACAGACGACGTGACTGGCGTGCTCACCGCGTGGAGAGGCCAGCGCCTGATCGAGCCGGCGTCGGAACTCGGCTCGGTTGACGAGCCCCGTCAGCGGATCGTGGCTTGCCTGATATGACATCTCACGCGTCAGACCCCGGATCTCGCTGACGTCATGGAAGATGACGACGCAGCCCGCAACCTCGCCATCGGGACCGCGAATTGGCGAGGCCGTCAGCTCGGTGGCGAATTCCTTCTTCGAGTTCTTGGAGATGAGACGAGCCCGCCGGCCGAGGTTGATGCGCCGCCGCTCAGCCAGGCACTGCGCGACCGGGTCGCCGAGAGAGTCGCCGTCGACCTCGTCAACGAGCGCGATGAGGTCGGCAGTGGTGCGGCCGATGGCAGAGCTGCGCTTGCAGTCGAGCAACTGCTCGGCCGCTTCGTTCATGTAGTCGATGGTTCCTTCGGCATCAGTGGTGATGACGCCTTCCCCGATCGACTCGAGCGTGACCCGCGCCTGCAGCTTGCCGCGGCCCAGCGAGGCTTCGAGACCCTTGCGGTGCGTGATATCGCGGGCGACGCTAACGAATGCCGGCTGGCCGTCGTAGGTCAGCCGTTGACTGTGCAGCTCCACCCAGAGCCGGTTCTCGTCGCCCGTGATCAGCTGCACCTCGATCGGCTCCAGCGTCCCGTCGGTCAGGAGCTCTGCCGTTACGCGCTTGCGCATCAGAGAACGGTAAGCCGGCCGCAACAGGTCAGTCACGTTCTTGCCGCGCAATGTCGCAGGCTCGACGCCGAACAGGTCGGCCGCGGCCCGATTGGCGAACAGGATAATATCGG
>DATCZB010000336.1:0-3716 GCA_036526155.1 Gammaproteobacteria bacterium | reverse complement strand
CATGCCGGGCTTGACCCCGCATCTCCCCATCCCCGTCATGCCGGGCTTGACCCGGCATCTCCCCCTCCCCGTCATGCCGGGCTTGACCCGGCATCTCCCCATCCCCGTCATGCCGGGCTTGACCCGGCATCTCTTCGTCCTCGTCATGCCGGGCCCGACCCGGCATCCATTACCGATGCCGTCCGTGCGCTGAAGCCCCGGCAAGTTATTTACGTTTGCGAATGAACCAGGTTGCCATGGACCCCGGCTCGGGGGCCGGGGTGACGAATTGCCGCGTTAAATGCGCTGCGGCTATGAGCCCTGGCCGGGCAAATCGAGGCCCATGAAGTGGAGCGCGGCGTCGAGGCCGCTGTGATCGATGCGGCACGGAGTCGCGTCGCGCAGCACCGGCTTGCCGCGGTAGGCGATGCCGAGCCCGGCAGCAGCGAGCATCGGCAGGTCGTTGGCGCCGTCGCCAATCGCGCAGCATTGCGCGAGCGGTATGCCGAGCGCCGCGGACTGCCGCTCGAGGATATCGCGCTTCAGCCCAGCGTCGACGATCGGTTCCGGCACGCCGCCGGTGAGCCTGCCGCGGTCGATCTCGAGGCGGTTGCAATACACCTCGTCGAAGCCGAGGCGCTCGGCGACCGGCCGCGCGACCTGCTCGAAGCCACCGCTGACCAGGATAGTATGCACACCGGCGGCCCGAGCACCCGCGAGCAGCGACTCCGCGCCGGGGTTCAGTTCAAGTTTGTCGACAATGTCATGGAATACCTGTTCCGGCTGCCCGGCGAGCATCGCAATGCGCTCGCGCAGCGCGGCCCTGAAATCGAGTTCGCCGTGCATCGCGCGCCGGGTGATCGAGGCGATTTTTTCGCCGAGGCCGAGCGAGGCCGCGACCTCGTCGAGGGTTTCGGCGGCGACGATGGTCATGTCCATGTCGCAGATCAACAGCCGCTTGCCGAGTTCGTCGCGCGGCTGCAGGTAGACGTCGGCGTCGGCCAGGCGCTCACGCAGGCGCTGCAGCACAGACCAGGCCTCGGCCGGCGCGCAATCAACATCGAGACACCAGGCGAGTTCGCCCGGGCGCCAACCGACACCCATCGCCAGGCCGTCGAGCGCGCCGCGTAATTCGGCGAGCGAGTTCTCGGCATCGCGCCCTCCGCACAGTGTGAGCCGGAACTCGCGCGGCTGGTCGGCGCGCGCGAGCCAGCCGGGTGCCCGCGGCGCGTCGCTCATGGCATCGCCGGAAAGTGCAGGTAGCGCACGTCGTTGATGTTCGGCAGACCGCGCAGCACCTCGAGATTTTCGCTGTCGAGCGGCTCGTCGATTTCCAGCAGTACGATGGCGTTACCGTCACGCGCGTCGCGGCCGAGGTGCATATTGGCGATGTTGATGCCGCGCTGCGAGCAACTGGTGCCGATGTCGCCGATAACGCCCGGCTTGTCGTAGTTGGTGATATAGAGCATGTGCTCTCCCAGCTTGGACTCCAGCGGAATACCCTTGACGTCGATCACCCGCGGCTGGTTCTGGATCAGCGTGCCGCAGATGCTGCGCGACTGGCTCTCGGTCTCGACGACGACCGTGATGCGGCATGGGTACTCGTCGCGGCCCTCGTTGTGCGCCTCGATTACCTGGATGTTGCGATCACGCGCGACCTCGCGCGCGTTGACCGAGTTGACGTAGCTCGAATGCTGCTCGAGCACCGACTGCACCACCTGCACGGTCAGCGGCGAGACGTTGAGATCGTTGGCCTCGCCACCGTAGGTGATCGTCAGCGTCCTGATCGGGTCGCGCGTCAGCTGACCGACGAACGACCCCAGGTTGCGCGCCAGTTGCAGGTAGGGGCGCAGCGCCTTGGCTTCCTCGGCGCTGATACTGGGCGCGTTGATCGCATTATTGACCGCGCCAGTGAGCAGGAATTCGCTGATTTGCTCGGCGATCTGGATGGCAACCTTTTCCTGCGCCTCGATCGTCGACGCGCCGAGGTGCGGCGTGCAGATCACATTGTCGATCTCGAACAGCGGATTGTCGCGCGCCGGCTCCACCGCGTAGACATCGAGTGCGGCGCCGCGCAGGTGGCCGCTGTCGAGCGCCGCCTTCAGCGCCAGCTCGTCGACCAGCCCGCCGCGCGCGCAGTTGATCAGCATCGCGCCCTTCTTCATCTTGTTGATCGCGCTGGCGCTGATGATGTTCTCGGTCTCCGGCGTCTTCGGCACGTGCAGCGAAACGATGTCGGAAGTCGATAGCAGCGTATCGAGATCGACTTTTTTCACGCCGAGGCGGTCGGCGCGCTCCTCGGTCAGGAACGGATCGTAGGCCTGCACGTGCAAGCCGTAACCGATCGCCTTGGCGGCGACGATCGAACCGATGTTGCCGGCGCCGATCAGGCCGAGCAGCTTGCCGGTCAGCTCGACGCCCATGAAACGCGACTTTTCCCACTTGCCGTCGTGGGTCGAGCGGTTGGCCTGCGGAATATGCCGGGCCAGCGCCAGCATCATCGCCATCGCATGCTCGGCGGTGGTGATCGCGTTGCCGAGCGGCGTGTTCATGACCACGATGCCGCGCTTCGTGCAGGCCGGCACGTCGACGTTGTCGACGCCGATGCCGGCGCGGCCGACCACCTTGAGCCGGTCGGCGTGCTCGAGCAATTCGGCGGTAACCTTGGTCGCCGAGCGCAGCGCGAGACCGTCGAAGTCGCCGATCATGTCGTTCAACTCCTCGGGCGAGAGCTTGCTCGACTGCACCACGTCGACGCCGCGTTCCTCGAACACCGCGACCGCCTGGCTCGACATCGAGTCGGAAATCAGCACTCTGGGTTTATCCATGATTTTTCTCCAGGCTGTTTTGGTAGTCGGCAAAGACCCAGTCGAGCCACGGCGTCAGTGCCTCGAGATCAGCGGTTTCGACCGTCGCTCCGCCCCACAGGCGAAAGCCGGGCGGCGCGGCGCGGTAGTTGCCGATGTCGTAGGCGGCGCCCTCGTCGTCGAGGCGCTTGACCATCGCGTTGATTGCCGCCTGCTGTTCGGCGGCCGGCAAAGTGGTGAAATCCGCGTCGACGACCTTCAGGCACATCGACGTCGGCGAGCGCGTCGCCGGCTCGCGCGCCAGCCAGTCGATCCACGGCGTCCTCGCGACCCAGGCGTCGATGCATTCGAAATTGGCGCGCGTGCGCCGCCACAGCGCCTCGCGCCCGCCGCTGCGCTCGGTCCAATCGAGCGCCGCGTGCAGGTCTTCGACCGCCAGCAGGCTCGGCGTGTTGATCGTCGCCCCCTGAAAGATGCCGTCGACCAGCTTGCCGTCCTTGGTGAGGCGAAACAGCTTCGGCAACGGGTAACGCGGCGTGGTGGATTCGAGCCGCGCGACCGCGCGCGGGCTCAGGGCTAGCATGCCGTGCGCGCCCTCGCCGCCGAGCACCTTTTGCCACGACCAGGTGACGACGTCGAGCTTGCTGAAGTCCATCGGCATCGCGAAAGCGGCCGAGGTCGCGTCGCACAGCACCAGACCGTCGCGATCGGCATCGAGCCAGTCGAGGTTCGGCAGGCAGACGCCGCTGGTGGTGCCGTTGTAGACCATGACCAGGTCGTGAGCGGGCGCGACCGCGTCGAGATCGGGCAGCTCGCCGTAGTCGGCCTTGATGACGCTGAGATCGTCGACGGCGAGCGTCTGCAGGTCCTTGGCCCAGTCGCCGGAGAAACTCTCCCAGACCAGCGCATCGACCGGGCGCGAGCCGATCA
>DATCZB010000335.1:0-17336 GCA_036526155.1 Gammaproteobacteria bacterium | reverse complement strand
TCGAGGCGAGAGCCCTGCAGCAGCTCCAGCATGCCGAGCACGCCGTGCAGCGGTGTCCTGATCTCGTGGGACATGCGGGCAAGAAACTCAGTTTTGGCCTCACTCGCGGCCAGGGCCTCGAGTTCAGCTTGCTTCTGTGCCGTGATATCGGTGTGGGTGCCGGTGAACCGGATGGCGTTGCCTTCCTCGTCCCGCTCGCAGATTCGGCCGCGGTCGAGGATATGGATCCAGCGGCCGTCCTTGTGGCGCATTCGATGGATGTTCTCGTAGAAATCGGTGTTGCCGCTCATGTGTGCCTGGATATCTTGATAACAAGCGGCGAGGTCGTCGGGGTGCACGCGGCTGGACCAGGCATCCAATGTGAATTCGATCTCATCGAGCTCATACCCGAGCATTCGGGCCCAGTTGCTGTCGAACACGACCTCGTTCGTTTGCGGGTTCCAGTCCCACAGGCCGAGTCGCGTCCCGTCGAGCACGAGCCGAAGCCGGTCACGCTGCTCGGCCAGGGCGGCCCGCGACCCGTGCTGATCCGTCTGGTTGACGAGATAGCCGAGGAAGCTTCGCACCTTTCCCGCGGCGTCACGCTGGATAATGGCTCTGTCATGCACCCATAGCACGCGGCCGTCCGCACGCCGCACGCGGTAATCGTCGTGGTAGCAAACCGGAAGTGCTGCGTCCACGGACTTCTGGACGGCGCTCGCGAGCTGTTCCCGGTCATCCGGATGCACGAGATCCGCATACAGGATGTCGCCTCTGGTCAGCTCATCGACGGACACACCCAGCAACGGCTCGACACTCCTGGAGGCATAGGCTACCGGCCAGCCGGGCTCATTTCGCCAGATCAGAACGGCTACATCGCCGCTCGAGAACAGTTCGTCCAGCGCGTCGCTTGGAATATCCATACCGCCACCTCGATTCGCCTGCGGCGAGCGTCTGACCGGGCGCACCTTGCCATGCCTCCAATACGCGGCGCAACCTGGCGCAGCGGCGATTCGCCGGCGGCGATACCGCCCGGCGGGTGATCAGAATTCGATGGTCACGACCGGTGCGTCGATATAGGTGCCCGGGCTCGGGTCCTGATTGGGGTAGAGGCGACCGTATACCGTGTGATCCATTCGGATCGGGCGGCCGACGCCCGGGCCGTCGTTGCTGAGGCTGACCGGCATCGCTTGGGTCAATGCCGAGGCACCCGCAATCCCGTCGCCCCAGACCGTCAGGAATCGAGGGTCCTGGTACAGGTTGTAGTAGAGCTGGTTGGGGCCGGAGGACAGATGGCGCTGCAGCGGGTTGCCACTCGTTCCGCCCCCGATTCGCAGGGTGTAGAAATTGACGAAGGACGGGGAGGCGCTCCCGGTGCACTTCACGCTCACCGTGCCCGTCGACTCGACCGGCGTCGCAGTGCCCGGCCGGTAGGCGCCGAAGGCCAGCGGTGTGACCGATACCGAGCAGCGGCCATTGGCGAGCGCCGGGCTCGACAAAGGCAACAGCGCTGCCGCGGAGACCACGGCTGGCCAGCAGCGCCGGAAGCCCGCGAGCAAGGATCGTGCGTAATAGCGGTAGCAGCTCATGGCATCGGCTCGCAAACGATGTCGCCCAGTTGCGCGAGGGTCCGGGCCGCGGCGGGCAAATCGACCCGAAAGCCGCACCGCTCAGAGCCGAGCCCTGCGGTTGCCTCGATCGAGGCGTTGCGGCTATTGAGAAACAGCTTGCCGTCGATGCCGATCACCGACGGTTCGGTCTGCCCGGAGACATTCACGCGGGCACCCTCGGGCAGCGGCTCACCGTCGGGCGACACGGCGCGAGCCAGCGCCGAGTAAGTGAGCTGCACCGGGAACTCTACCGTCACGCCGCTGCCGTAGGCCGGCGCGACGTCGATCGAGACGAACGGCACGTCCGCCGTAAGAGGCAAATCGAGCGGATCGATACTGATGCGGTTTATCTCGTACGGCCTGAGTCGCGGCAGCAGCACTCTGCCGCTGGCATCGGATCTTCCGATCTCCTGGTTTTCCAGGTACACCCTGACGTTTTCCAGGTTGCCAACTCTGGCGACGGCGAAGCCATCGCTGATTTCCCTGGTCAGGTAAGGGCGGTCGGCCAGCCAGGCGACCGACCCGGATGCGGAGGCCTGCCAGGAAGTCTCGTCGCCGACCGTGTCTGCTTCTATCCGGTAACGGCCGTAATCCGTCTGGCCGACAAGAGCCGCATCGAATGTGCGGTCGTCACCCATGACCGTGCCCATGCGGTAGCCGAAACCCGGTCCGAGAGGGAGGCTGCGCTGCGTTTCCATTCGAAGCCTCGAGCCGGCGCGCGTCCGTAGTGCCAGGGCGCTCAGGTTGCGGCCGCCGCCGAGCGGTCGACTGACGTTGATCCCGAGACTCAGGTCGGTTGCCGGGCCCAGGGCCCGGGTCAGGAATGCAGAGACCGCAATTTCGCCGAGAAAAGTCCGGCGATAATTCAGCGTGATGAGTTTTCGCTCGGTCTTGTCGTGATAGCGCTGCCGGATCAGCGTGATGCCCATCGATCCCCGACCGGTCCCGCTCCAGTCGGCGGCAAGCACGATCTGTGCCTGCGGGTTCAGCCGGCGCGCGGACATGTCCTCGATCGGTTGGAACGCCGCACTCGTGCCGACGGCCCTGGCCATGATCCTCAGCCTCTGGGAGAGGTACCGGTATCCGAGGCTGAATGCCTCGCCCTTGCCGGCCGGAGAGTCGCTCATACCGAGCGTGGCGCTCATGGTGCCTCGTGTTCCTGCGGCCAGGTCGAGCGTTGCGGCCGCAAGGCGTGCCGAACTGCTCCAGGCGGCGCGGCCGCCGAGCGTCAGCCCGTCGGTAACACCGATCCTGTGACTGCCGAGAATCGCCGGATCTCCGTAGTCGTTGCTCTGATAGCCGAAGTTGCGTCGCACTGCCCCGAGCGAATAGGAATACTCGTGCAGCCCGGGGCGCAGCAGCTCAGAGCTTGCGTAAAAGTCCTGCGTGTAGACGCGCTTTCTACCGAGCGCGTCGGTTACGACGAGTTGCATCTGGCCGGCGCCGGTCACGACCGGAATATTCTCGAGCTGAAACTCCCCCGGCGCGACCTCGTCCCGATGGCGCAGACGCCCGTTGACGACCAGGTCCAGCGTCGACGGCAGCGCGGCTTCACCGGACAGTGTCGGTACCGGGAAAGTCACGAACTGCGGCCGCGTATTGAAGTTGGATGCGATCTGAATGCCGCCGAGCCGCAGCGCGCTGCTCCACGGGCCGGGTTGGCTGACGACATCACCCAGGCGAAGGCTGCGCATCCGATCCGGGTCGTCGCGAGTGTACGTCGTTTCCAGCCGAGTCCAGTTGCCGCCACGATCGGGTGTGCCCGGGCCGGTGTTCCGGTCGCGATAGAGCAGTTCCGTCCGGATCGTGCCGATGGGGCTGAAGAAACGCGGGGCGACGAGCGCGGAGATCTCCGACTCGGCGGCGGCAGCGTAAGCGAGGTCGTAGTCGACATAGAATCCGGTGCCCGACTCGGTCAGTTCGGGTTCAGGCCGGAGCAGACGGCTCGTTTGCTGCGCCAGCAATCGAACCGGGAACGCGAGCGCGATGCGCGCCTGCGACATGTCGAAGCGGGTTTCGATCTCGCCCATCTGGTTCAGGGCAGCATAGGGTTCGTTGTTGAAACGGGCCGATGCCGGGTAGGGCCCGCGCACTCCCCAACTTGCGAGATCGCTGTGGCTCACGAGGTAGTCACCGGCATCGTCCTGCAGCAGCAGCGAGACGCCGCGGTGGGCCCCGTTCGCGGTGACGTCGACGAGCAGCGGTTCCGGATCGGCGGAAGCCGGGGCCGCGGCGATCGCGAAGAGCAGGAGTCCGGCCAGCCGGGACCGCATCTGGATCAGATCCCACCGGACCGCTCTGCAGCGGTTACCGGCTCGCGAGCTGACCCGAGCCCGGGACTATGCCAACCGTCGACCAGTCGATCGTGAGCTCGCTGACGCCGAGCTGATCGGTGATCGCAAGCACCGTAGCTGCCTCGGTGTCCGTCGGCATGGCAACAGCAAACTGATGACTCGCGCCCGGCAGCAGATAGCGCGCGTTGCTCCGGTTCTGATGACTTGCCTGGCCCTCCGGATACAGCTCCGTCAGGCGCAGATGCCCGTCGCCGGAATTTTGCAGCGTCAGAAAAAGGTTTTCACCATCAATCTGGGACTCGACCAGTGACAAGCCCAGTCTCGGCTCGCTGGTCTGAGTTGCGAAAACAGGGACGCCGATTCTCAGTCGCATCCGCAAGGCCGAGTGCAGGTTGTCATTTTGGGGCGGCGGCAATTCGGTAAAGTAGAGGCGAAAGGCTTGCTCTTCACTGCGGTTGCCTGGTTCGGCGAGTCCCACGCGAACCAGCTGCGTCTCCCCGGGCCGAATCGTAAAGATGGGGGGGAATGCCAGCAGATCGCTGGAGGGCGCGTAGCGGTCCTCACCGACCTCGTTCTGATGCCAGGAGACAGCCTCAACCTGCATGCTGATTGGCTCGTCGGTCGGGTTCGAGAGCTCGATCGCCGCATTGGTGCTGATCTCGTCGAGATAGACGCGTACGGGTGCGATCACGACGTTTCCGGCCACCGCATCCGCCGGCGACAGCAGCGTAGTGCAAGTTAAAAGAAGCGCCGCGCCGGCGGTCAGGGTTGAGGTTGTCATCGAAATGCTCCGGGTCGGCTCAGTTGATTTCGATCAGCACAGTGACGGTATCGCTGTAGGCGCCCTGAGCCGCATCGACGTAGTCGTCATGAAGCACCTCGCCATACACGGTCTCCGTCGTAAATGAGGCCATTCCGGTGCCGGTGACATCGAGGTCATCCGCGACCGTGTCGCCCCAGATCTCCGTTCGTGGCGCGTCCTTGTACAACTCGTAGGCGATAGTGTCGGTTCCAGGCCCGGACATCGTTCTGTCGGTGTTCAGTCCCTGGTCGATCGTGATGCTTGCATTCGTGTTGTCGGAGCAGCGCCACTGCACGGATCCGGCGGCGGTGCCATCGACGAGGCTGCCGGGTGTCAGGTCGCCGAAATCCGCGTCGGTGATGGTGCCGAGCTCGCAGACTTCGAGCACGGTAGCCGTCACGTTCATTGTCTCGGCGTGGGCATGTCCCGACAGTGCCGCCAGCAACAGCGCCGCAGCCGCGCAGTTCGCCCGCTGCGAACGGTTGGTAAAGTGCTTGCTCATTATCGACTCTCCTCGAGGCATACATACTTCGATGAAAGATCCTTGCAGCAAGCGTGCCTGGTGACATAAGACCGGATAGACGCGGTCTAAAGAGGCGGTCAGGGCACAGCGTGGGAGGCGGCGGCGCGGCAAATTGCTTTTTGCATCGCAATTTGCGGCAAGCCACCGCAATTTGCGGCAATTCGAGCGCTCGGTCACGGCCGGCCAGCCCACATCGTGCCAGGATCGTCCTGCCTGATCCCGGCCGTGGCCTGGTGGTCGAGGCAATTTCCGATCATCACAGGGCGAGGAGTGAACGTTATGAGCACGGAAGCAGATACCACGGGGGCGATTGCCGACATCGTTGCCATGGAGGTTCTCGACCGCGTCGCCCTGTCTACCCTGGCTCGCGATGTTGCCGGCGTCTCGCTGCAGGAATTGATCGCAGCGTTCGTTACTGAGCTTCGCGACCGCGCGGTGCGGGTCGAAAACGGAGCGGCAACCGGTGACTTCGGTACGATCGGCCATGAAAGTCATGCACTGAAAAGCAGCGCCGCAACGTTCGGCGCTGTTCGGGTCGCCTCGATCGCCGCCGCTCTCGATGCCGCCTGCAAGGCCGATCGGACCGAGCCTGTGCCCGTGCTCGTCAGGGCCCTGAAGACCTGCATCGAACCGACCGTGTCGGCGCTGCTGATTACGGGAGACTCCGGGAAACGCCGCGGCACGCCGGGAGACGAGTTCGCGGATCGCCTCGATCGCGTGGGCGTGTCCTGAAATGAGTGCCGTCGAATCCGTCATTGCGCCGGCGACGCAGCCGCTCGGGGCGAGGCGGGTGCTGCTGGTCGAGGACAGTCCGTCGCAGGCATTGTGCTACCAGGGCTACCTGGCGGACGAGGCTTACGACGTCGTTCTCGCAACTGACGGAGAAAGCGCCCTGCAGTGCACCCGGCAACTCGAGCCGGAACTGATACTTCTCGACCTCGGTCTGCCTGATATCAGCGGCGTCGACTTGCTGATGCGGTTGCGTAGCGACGGTATCGACAGCCCCGTGGTCGTGATCACCGATAACGAGTCTCTCGCGGTTGCCGCCGAGGCGGTACGCCTGGGTGCTGACGACTATCTCGCCAAGCCGTTCGGAGCGGAGCGCCTCAGAATTACGGTGCAGAATGCGCTCGAGCGGCGTCACCTGCGCAGGCTGGTGCGATCGTATGACGGCAGGGTAGAGGTCGGCCCGTTCCACGGCATGGCCGGGCAGTCGCCGAGGATTCGAAAGGTTTTTGACACGATCAGGCACGCCGGGCCGACACCTGCGAGCATTTTTATCACTGGCGAGACAGGTACCGGCAAGGAGCTGTGCGCGCGCGCCATCCATGCGGAGAGCCAGCGCCGGGACATGCCGTTCATCGCGCTCAATTGCGCGGCGATACCGCGGGAGCTCATGGAGAGCGAGATCTTCGGTCACGAGAAGGGGGCGTTCACCGGCGCATCGCAGGAACGGGCCGGTGCCGCAGCACGCGCGCATGGAGGAACGCTGTTCCTGGATGAGATCTGCGACATGGACCTCGACCTGCAGGCCAAGCTGCTGCGATTTGTGCAGAGCGGCTCTTTCGAAAAGGTGGGTGGATCGACCCAGACGGTCGATGTTCGCTTCGTTGCCGCCACCAACAAGGACCCGCTAAAGGAAGTATCCGAGGGGCGTTTTCGCGAGGACCTCTATTACCGGCTCCATGTCGTACCGATCGTCCTGCCGCCACTGCGTGCGCGTCATGGTGACATTATGATCATCGCGGAGCGGATTCTGGAGCAGGCGTGCCGTGAATACGGCAAGACGTTTCTGGGGTTCGATGCGCGCGCGGAGCAGCTACTCAGAGAACGCTTTTGGCCCGGCAATGTCCGCGAGCTCGAGAATGTGATCCGCAACGCCGTGGTGCTGCACTCCGGAGACCGCATAACAGCGAGAATGCTTCCGAGCGAACTGGGGCAGCGGGAATCCGACAGGGAGTCCTCGGCAAGCCATGTCCAGCAAGCGTCACCGGCGGTCTCGCCAGCGGCTATCGAGACCCTGGCAGCCGTCGAAAGGCGGCACATCGAATTGGCGGTCGCCACATTCGACGGCAGCATCGGCAAGGCCGCGGCAGCCCTCGGCGTCAACGCATCGACCCTGTACCGAAAGCTCGACAGGTGGAAGTCCCGGTCGTAAAGACTCTCCCCCGCGCCGCGGCGGCTGTGCAGGCCCCGCTTTATGTAGATTCCTGCCCTTATCAAGCCTAAGAAAAGCTAGGATTAAAGTTCTGATCAGCCAGCATTGTCGAACGAATAAGAGGAACTGATTCGGTAATCAAACGAGCTGATTCGAGCATTCTGGAGATTGAGGGAGTCAGCTTATGAAAGGCACGAATGTAATTGGCCATTGCTGGCGTCTGGCAGCCTTGCCTTTGTCGCTTAGCCTTGTGCTCGGCAGTGTCGTGGCACAGGAGACGGAGCCTGGTGGAAACCGTGCCATTGATCCGGGCAAAGCCAGAGTGATCGATTACTGGACTGAAAACCGACGCCAGCAGGCGGCGCCCCGGGATCTCGTCATCGATTCCCGCGGTCTCGGCTATCTCCGACGCGCAGACGGTTCCCTCGAGCCTTACGGCCACCAGATCACTGCCGAAGCGCAGGCGACACCGAGCCCGCAGGCACGCCCGCCGAGCGGCGGGGACGACACGGACTCGCCCCTGGTCGTCAACATGGACCCGGGGGCCGGCGAGACCATCGGCGGATCGGCGACGTTTTCGGCGACGGTAACCGATGCGAGCGGCGTCCGGTCGGTGTCGGTCATCATTGGCTATCCCGATAGCGCAACGACGCAAACCTTCCAGGCCAGTCAGGGCCCGAATGACGTCTGGAGCGTCCCTCTGCAGGGCTTCAGCGACGGTAACTGGCGCTGGCAGGTCGAGGCCAAGGACAATGCCAAGAAGGGCGGAAACTCGACCACGACCGCATTCCAGTCGTTCACGGTTGCTACCGGCGGCGGCAGCGTTGGCAGCGGCGGCGAAAGCTCGGGAGGCGGCGGGTCAGACACCGTCACCAACGGGGTCTGGAACTCAGGCGGCGACGTCGAGACGGCCGTCGGGCGCATCTACTTCGAGATGCCGAGCAATTCCAGGCGCAAGCGCTGGAACGGCTATGTCTGCTCGGGAACCGTTGTGCGGGAAAATAACGCCGGGGAAAATATCGAGGGTCGATCCGTCATCCTGACGGCGGCGCACTGCGTGTACGACGATGCCAACAAGGCTTTCGCCCGCAACGTTCTGTTCATACCCAACCAGGCTGGTACCAGCGGTTCCGGCACGGACCTGAACTGCGGTAACGACCCGCTCGGCTGCTGGGCGCCCTCCATCGGTGTCGTCGATGTCGACTGGACCACACGGACGTTTCCGAACAACATTCCCTGGGACTATGCCTACTACGTGGTCAGCGATTCGGGTTCCCACGCCGGCGGGGGTGCGGGGCAGACCGGGATACTCGATCAGGACGCTTCGTCACTTGCGATCAGCTTCTCTCTGCCCAACCATGACGATACGAACCCGGGCGCAACGTCTGGCGACTTCACACACGCCCTCGGCTACTCGTACAGCCAGGACCCCTACTTCATGTATTGCGCCGAAGACATGACGACCGAAGGCGTCGACAACTGGTGGTTGCCGAGCTGCGGTCTTTCCGGCGGTTCCTCCGGCGGCGCCTGGGCACAGCCCCTGGTCGGAGGCACTGGCCCGATCATTTCCGTCAACTCCTGGGGCTACTCGACGCAGCCCGGCATGGCCGGCCCCCGGCTCGACGATAATTCGGCCGCGTGCCTCTTCACCGTGGCCAAGTCGGAGTACCTGAACCCCGACGGCTACGCAGACGGAGATGCGGGCACGTCGGTCAGCAGCTGCCCCTGATCGGTCGCCGTTTCTGGCGGCGCGGCCGGGCGCTACGGTTGACGCATACCCGGGCCGTCGCCGGGATGCACGGCGGGGTTGTCGGCGTCCGCAGCCGACCATTCGGCAACCTGCTCGTTATAGATCTTGCGCAGGCTGAAGAGCCATTCGCCATCGACTCGAATCAGCTCGTCCTCGTAGTGTCCGAAGGAGTTGAGTTGCGCGCCGCGCTCCGGATTGTCGTTGCCCATGTGGAACCAGTACGCCGTGCTCGTGGCACGATCGCCGTCGATCTCGATGACAATGTTCGAGATGTTGTGCCGCCCGGCCGCGGGCCGTAAGCCCGATGTGTCTCCGGCGCGTTGCGCCGCGTCGCCTTCGCGCATGCCGTCCACCATCGCGGCGATCGCCTCGCGGCCGCGAATCTTGCCGGCGCCGTAATCGAGCACGCCATCTTCGGTGAAGGTCGCCGCGTACTCCTCGGGGTCGCGGAAATCGAGCGCAAACATGTATCTGGCCTGCAGGTTTTCGATTGCGGCCCGATCTTCGGAATAGCTCGACTCGGCCGCTGCCGTTCCGGCAATGCCACCAATGCCCAGTGCAAGCAAGGCGGCCGGCAGTAACGAAGTTGCACGCATCATCGTCGAATCCCCCTGAGGCTCAAACGTCTGTCAATGATAGATCGAGCGTTACCAGGAGGCCACGGTATGTCGGCCGAAAAACATGTTGTTGTTCTCGTACATGGCATGGGCAAGCATCCGCCCGGGGATTTCCGCAGGCGGTTCATCGGCGCCGTCAACGCCGCGATGCGGCGTTACCGCGGGTTCGAGGACAAGAAGATCGAAAATCTCGTCGTCATCGAAGAGGCGAGCTATGACGCAATTTTCGACGAGGCGCGCGAGCGAATGGCGCGCAGATCGCTGTCTGTCTACGATCGGCTCGCCCGCATCGATGCGCTGACGGGCAGGGGGCCCGGCCTCGTCCTGAAGCTCGCGAACATCGAGCGCCGACTGGATCGCGACGAGTATCTGTATACGCACCTGCTCGATGTCGTTCTCTACTCGACCTTGCTCGGCGCGCGAGCCCGGATCGAGGTTGGCCGACGACTTGCCCGCATCATGGCCGATTATCCGACCCGAAAAATTCACGTGGTTGCCTATTCCCTGGGCACAGCCGTCGTGCACGACACGCTCGACCTGTTGTACCGCGAAAACGCCGGATTCAGCGATGGCGTTCCGGGGCTCGATGTCGACAGGCACCGGCTCGCCTCTGTCTGGATGATCGCCAATGTGTCCCGCCTCATGGCGTCGGTAACGGGCCTGACCGAACCGTACGCGTCCCTTGTCAGGCCCGCTCCGGGCGGCTGTACCGACAGTCTCTTCAACGTCAGGCACAAGCTCGATGTGTTCACCTGGTTCCGGCGTTTCGAGCCGGCCAATGATGAATCGTGGATACCGAGGGAGCACTACGAGCGGGCCTACGTTTCGATTGAGACATCCGCGGTCCGCCAGGCAAACACCCATGACTTTGCTAATTACATCGAGAGCCCGGAAGTCTCGGTTCCGCTTTTGCGTCGTCTGGTCCGGCTGTCGCCAGACCAGGCGGAGACAGATCGCGTTGCGGGTGAATACCGCAAGTCCGAAATTCCGGGCGCCTTCGACGAGCTGCTCGAGGCGCTCTCGGAAATCCGCGTCACCGAGAGAGCCACGCTGACGGAAGTCGCCATTGCCGTACGCGAGTATCGTCAGATCGTCGAACATTTTCGGGTGCAGCTCGATGCGGTCGCATCCTGAGTGGCGGCGGCGGGCAAGACCGTCGCCGACGGTGCTGGTTGCGTTTTGCTTGCTGGGTGGCCCGGCTTTTGGCCAGGCTGCCGATAAGCCGTCCGCCGCCGTCGAGTCTGCCGCCGTCGAGTCTGCCGCCGAAGTGGCGAGCAGGCTCGACGAAACGGCGGCCGAATGGGACGAGTTTCTCACCAGCGGCAGGTCGCAGACACCGCTCGACCTGATGCTGACGACGATGCTGGAGCGCCGCCATTTACGCAGGGAGTATCTCGTCGGGCCGCCGATACGGCAGTGGTCATTGCTCCATCCCGGGCTCGTCGTCGAGCGCGTGAGCGACGCGGCACCAGGGCATCAGCTCGGGCTTTCGGTCGCTGTCGAATGGATTGGCGTCAACTGGTGGAGCGAGCGGAGCCCGTTGTTCGGAGTGCCTTTCGGCGTCTCGCTCACAACTGTGATCTCGAACCGCCTCGGCACGTCTTCGGTCGGGCACGGCGTGTCGCTGCACTTCGATAACCGGTATTCGCTCGGCTGGTCAAATCGGGATGGGGTCGACGGATACTTTTTGTCGATCGATCTGCTGAAGCTCGTCGATGACCGGAGGCGGAGACTCGAACGCTACCGACAACGGCTCGAGCGAGGTCAGTCAGGCCGCCGCGAATCGAGCGAGTGATGTTTGGTCACCGCTCGAGCAGTATCGGAAGCAGGGCTTCGACGACCTGGCCCGAGCGCCGCGAGGCCTCGGCGATGCCGGCCAGAAAGTCATCGTGGGATGTCGTCGATGCATCGTCGCTGATGCCCTTGGCGACGAGCCATGGCACGCCCCGGTCCTCGGCAACCTGAGCGATGGCGCAGCACTCCATGTCGACGGCGATGGCGTCGAGGGACTCGAGGCGGGTTCTGGTTGCCGTGTCGTTGACGAACGTGTCGCCACTCGCGTAGCGGCCATAGACGACGAAGTCGAGCTCGCGTGTCATGGCCTCCAATCGGCTGATTCGGCCGGCAGACAGCGCAAGCACGTGATCGATATGACTGTATTCCGGCAGCGGCGGGATGCCGGGCCGGAACAGCTCGAGCTCGCCGAGACCGCGACTTCGGCCGTAGTCGTGCTGAATCAGCTCGGTCGCCACGACAACCTGCATCGGTTGCGTCCCCGACAAGCCGCCGGCCGTGCCGGCTGAAACGAGCGCGCGACAATTCCAGCGCTCGAGCAGCAGGGATGCCGAGACCGCGGCCCGGACCTTGCCGAGCCCGGCGCTCGCGACGACGACGTCGAAGCCGCCGATCTCGGTTTCGAAGAAATCGGCCGACGAATGCTCCGCAGCCGGTGGGGCCGGCAGAAAGCTTGCAACTTCCTGCGGCATCGCACAGATGATTCCGACGGTCACGTGGGATCGAAAGTCAGACGTTCAGCCTACTCGACAGCACAGTCGCCGAGATACATCTCCGGGCGCGAGGTAAAGCCCGGCAGGCGGACCTGCGTGTACTCGTGCCGGGCATGAACCGCCTTGAGTCGCCCGTCTTGCGTCGGCTGCGCCAGAATCGTGGTCAGGTACAGCGGGCCGGCATTCATCAATTGCATGAAGTGCAGATAGCCTTCGACATGCCGGACGATGATGTACGACGCGCCAAAGCGGCCTTCGGCCTCGGCGGTGCCCGACTCGACGTCGATATCAAAAAACGACGCCGTGAACTCCACCGGTTCTGTGCTGAACTCGGCGGCTTCGTCGCCCCAGTCGCCGGTCGCGACCTGCGTGAAACTGCAGTCGACCCGGCTCGCATTCTCGAGTCGTTCCTGCAGGTCCCGGCTCTGAGCCGAGGCCGAGCTCGAGAAAACGCCTGCGACCAGTAATGATACGGTCAGATAAGGGTAGAAAATTCGCATAGGCTACATTCTGGCATGTTCTGCCGCTGCGCACTACGCATGACAAGGTTTGACCCCTGCTCGCTGTCGCGCGGATAATCCTCGCCGGTCCCGGGGGTTGCTCGCGTGAACAGATTCGTTTCTCTAGCAGTTGTCGTCGGCTTGCCCATGCTCGTGGCGAGCGCCCAGCCCATGTCGGATGCCGAGTTCGAACAGCAGCTCGCATATCTGTTTCCAGAAGCGGCTACATTCACGGAAAAGGAAGGCTCGCCGCCACACTACAAGGCCTACGGGCCGGCTGTTGACGGCGAGGAGCCGGAGTTGCTCGGTCTCGTGTTCTGGACTACCGAGCTCGATCCGCTCGAGCGCGGTTACGATGGGCCGATTCAGATGCTGGTGGGAATGGACACGCGAGGCATTCTGACGCGGATCATCGTCACCGATCATCGCGAGCCGTACGGCTATTTCTCGGTCGAGCTGCCCGAGTTCTCCGAGCAGTTCGAGGCTAAGGATATTCGCGATCGCTTCCGCTATGGCGAGGACATCGACGCAATTTCCCGCGCCACGATCACCATCACGAGCGCGAGTCGCGCCGTGCGCAACAGTGGCCGCCGCGCGGCTCGGGCGCACCTGACACCGCCCGAGCAATGATGTTTCGAGCGAGGTTTCTGCGCGGGAAGGGACTGACGCTGACCGGCGTTTTGGCGGCGCTCGGGTCGTCGCGCGCAATCGCGCAGGAATCGCCGGCGGTCGACGATCTCTGGAACTTCGATGAGTTCGAAGAGGTCGACCCGACGTTTCTCGAGCTCGCCGGCCAGCAGGCGCCCGACATCCTGATCTTCGCCGCGTTCGTCACGCTGGCCATGGTCAGTTTTCTGCGCAAGAGCGTGCCGCTGAAATATGCGACGCTGGTTCTGGCGGTCGGCTATCTCGGAATTTACAAGAGCTATCTGCTCTCGATCACGAATGTTCTCGGCTCGCTGACGGGCACGTTTCCGCTGCATGCCGAGAGCATCGTCTTCTCGACGCTCGCGATCTTCGGCGTCGTCACGACGATCCTCTGGGGGCGAGTCTATTGCGGTCGGATCTGTGCCTTCGGCGCGCTGACGCAGCTCATCGATGCAATCGTCCCCTCGCGCTTTCAGGTCGAAATTCCGCCGGCGCTCGAGCGACGGGCGGGCTATATCAAGTACGCGATCCTGTTTGGCGCAATTGGCTACTACCTGGTGACGCACGAGAACGGCTTTTATCGGTACATCGAGCCTTTCTGGATGTTCTCGCGCGAAGCCTCGACTGCGCTCTGGGTCGGGCTCGGCGTGTTGCTGGTGGCCAGTATCTTCGTCCGCAATCTCTACTGCCGGTTTCTCTGTCCTTTGGGCGCCGCGCTCGGACTTGTCTCGGCGCTGTCGATCTTCAAGATCAAGCGCTGGTCCGAATGCAGTACCTGCAAGCTCTGCGAGAACGCCTGCGAATGGGGCGCTATTCGCGAGCGCAAGATCATCATGACGGAATGCGTTCGCTGCGATGATTGCGAGATTCTTTACGCAAGCAAGAGCAAGTGCCCGCACTGGTTGCTGGAGGCGAAGCGTGCCCGCCTGAAGTCAGCAGCTTCCGCCGAAGGCTGAAGATGGTCCTGATTCGTAGCGGGCACCGACGCTCCGGGTGACTCCATTTCGGCTCCGCCGACGAACTAAATAAATGTCATGAATCGAGAAGACCTGGCACCGGCGCTGGTCTGGTTTCGCGAGGACCTGCGCCTGGCCGACAATCCGGCCCTTTACGCTGCGGCAAGCGGCGGCCGCCCGATCCTGCCCGTCTATGTGCTGGACGACGAGGCCGCAGGATCATGGGCGATCGGCGCTGCGAGTCGCTGGTGGCTGCATCAGAGCCTCCTGGCGCTGGACCGGCGGTTCGGCGGTGCGCTGCTAACACTTGCGGGCAGCGCCGAGCGCTGGATTCCCGAGCTCGCGCGCCAGGTCGGCGCGACCTCGGTTCACGTCAACCGCTCGGTTGCGCCTTGGCAGGTCGGATCCGATGCGGCAGTCGAGGCGGCGCTGGCTCGCGATCAGATCGAGTTTCGGCGCTATGACGGCTCGAGCCTGTTCGATCCGGACCGGGTTCTGAAGCCCGACGGCACGCCGTATCGCGTTTTTACGCCGTTTTACCGCAAGGGGTGTCTCGGCCAGGCCGAGCCGCCAAGAGAGCCGCTGCCCGAGCCTGAAGCGCTCAAAACAGTCGCGTGCCCCAGCGGTACGGGTGCAGGCGACGCGAGCATCGACGCGCTCGGTCTGATGCCGGACATTCCCTGGTATTCGGGGTTCGAGCAGTCCTGGTCTGTCGGCGAGAGCGCGGCCCTCGAGCGGCTGGATGCGTTCCTCGACAGGGGTTTGCGCGGCTACAAGTCAGATCGCAACCGTCCCGATCGCGAAAACGTTTCCCGGCTCTCGCCGTACCTGCACTTTGGCGAGATCTCGCCGAATCAGGTCTGGTACTCCGTTGAGCCGCTCAGGTCCGATCCCGTGCTGGGTGACGACATTGACTCGTTCCAGAGTGAGCTCGGCTGGCGCGAGTTCTCGCGTTATTTGCTCACGCACTGGCCGACACTGCCCGAGCAGAACTGGCAGGAGAAGTTCGACAAGTTCCCCTGGCAGTCGGACGAGGCTGCGCTCGAGCGCTGGCAGCAGGGGCTTACGGGGTATCCGATCGTCGACGCCGGTATGCGCGAGCTCTGGCAGACGGGCTATATGCACAACCGTGTGCGCATGATCGTCGGCTCGTTTCTGGTCAAGAACCTCATGCTCGACTGGAGGCACGGTGAGCACTGGTTCTGGGATACCTTGCTCGACGCCGATCTGGCGAATAACAGCGCCAGCTGGCAGTGGGTCGCGGGCTCCGGCGCCGATGCAGCGCCATTTTTCAGGATCTTCAATCCCGTGACCCAGGGCAAGAAGTTCGACCCGAACGGCGACTACGTCCGCCGCTTTATTCCGGAGCTGGCCGGGGTCGGCGCAGACAGGATTCACGAACCCCGGACCGCGCCCGGGGACGCAGGCATCGGGACTGACTACCCGGCGCCGATCGTCGAGCTTCCCGCATCGCGCGAGCGGGCCCTCGCCGCGTTCAAGGCGTTGTCGGGAGGCTGAACCCGTGCCGGGCCCGGAGCGGAAGCCTGAGACGCGTGAGCGCACCGCGGTCGTCATCGGGGCCAGCGGCGGCATCGGGTCGGCGCTGGTCGCGGCGCTATCTCGAGACCCCGCGGTGGACCGGATCATTGCCGCTGCCCGGCGTCCCGTGGAGCCGACCGCAGCCAAAGTCGAGCCCATGCTCGTCGACCTGCTCGACGAGGATTCGATCGCGACGCTGGCCGACGCCTTGAGCCCGGCAATGAGTCTCGAAACAGTCATCGTAGCGACTGGCCTTCTGCACGACGGAGCGGCGTTACAGCCGGAAAAACGGCTGGCCGACATCGACCCGGAGCAGCTCGCGAGGATGTTTGCCGTCAACGCGACCGGCCCGGCGCTGGTGGCGAAGCACTTCCTCCCGCTGCTGGCGCGCAGCCGCCGGAGTCGGTTTGCTGCGATCTCGGCCCGAGTAGGCAGCATCAGTGACAACAGGCTCGGCGGCTGGTACGCCTATCGAGCATCCAAGGCCGCCCTCAACATGCTGATACGAACCGCCGCGATCGAGCTCAAGCGAACCAATCCGGATGCCGTATGTCTCGCGCTTCACCCCGGCACGGTGGCAACGGGACTATCCGGCCCGTTCCGCAGCCGGGTGGCTCCGGACAGCCTGTTCACACCCGAACGAGCGGCCGGGCATTTGCTGAGCGTGATCCGCGACGCCGACCCATCTCAGTCGGGCCGATGTCTGGCCTGGGACGGCACCGAGATCGAGCCCTAGGCGTCGAGCGCAAAAAAAAAGGGGTGGCTAAGCCACCCCTTCAGAGAGTCTGCCGAATAATTGGGGGGGGGGATATTCGTGCAGAAAAATTGTTTACAGCTTCCGGATTCGAAACAAAACGCGTTGCTTGCAGCTCTGAATCAGCCAAAAAACCGTGTACCGATAATGATTTCGTGGGTGAGGCCGCTTTGGATTCACCCGTGACAAAAAAACGCTCAAATTCCGTGATGTCCCTGAGATGGGGGCGAAATGGCGGGTTTCAAGGCGCCGAGACGGGGTTTTCGGGGCGCCCGGCGGCCTGATTCGGCTGGCCGAGCCGGGTAGCCCGGCGAGCTGCCTGGCCCAGCGAGGCAGCTGGGCCAGCGCCGCCAGAGGTCCGACAGGGTCTAGAGGCCCAGTTCCCTCGCGTCGCCGAGCACGACGTCGAGGTCCGGCCGGGTCCGAAACGTCGGTTCCATATACCGCGCCCGGACGGTGCCGCTCGCGTCGATGATGTAGGCCGTTGGGCGGGGGACGCCAAAGGCGGCGCTGCCCACCGGGTACTGGGTGTCGCGGATGCCGAGCGACTCGTTGATATCGCCGTTCGGGTCCGCCAGCATCGCGTAGCCGATGCTCTGCTCGTCGTGGAACTGCTTGATCAAGGGCACCTCGTCGACACTGACCGAGATCACGCTCAGGCCCAGAGCCTCGAACTCGGCCAGCCGCGAATTGACGTCA
>DATCZB010000334.1:0-7391 GCA_036526155.1 Gammaproteobacteria bacterium | reverse complement strand
ATGGGCTCGACGATGAGCTCGACACGCTCATCGGCGAAATAGTCGTTGACGGACAGCCGGTAAGCGATCCGGCGCGCCTTGCCGACCGGCCAGTCCGCATCGGCCTGGTGAAAGGCGACGGCGCTGACGGCGGCGCCGCCGGCGACGGGCTTGAGCCTGAGCTTCAGATGCGCATCTTTCAGCGTGCGCTTGTCGACGAGAACGAAGCGATCGTCGAAACACGGCTCCGGGAACCCCTGCCCCCAGGGCACGGCGTCACGCAGAAGCTTTGCCACGCCGAGGTTCAGGTGCGCGGGCTCGAGCCCCCCATCGCTGAGGATTTTTCGGTGCAGCATCTCGCCGTCGATTCTGAGGCCTGCAACTTCGCGGATCGCGGCCTCGAAGCGATCGAACGCGGCGGGGTCCAGCGAGAGCCCTGCCGCCATCGCATGGCCGCCGAAGCGAGCGATCAGCTCCGGGTGCAGCGCGTCGACCTCGGCCAGCGCATCGCGCAGATGGAAGCCGGCGACGGACCGGCCCGAGCCCTTGAGCTCGCCGCCGTCCGTCGCGGCGAACGCGAAGCACGGCCGATGAAACCGCTCCTTGACGCGCGACGCGACGAGACCGACGACCCCCTCGTGCCAGCCGTCGCGATGCAGGCAGATGACGTCGGGCAGCTCGCCGCCGGCGAGCTCGAGCGCATCGACGATCGCGATCGCCTCGGCCTTCATGCCGGCCTCTATGTTCTGGCGGTCGCGATTCAGCTCGTGCAGGGTCGCGGCGAGTTCCCTGGCCTCGGCCTCCGAGTCGCTGAGCAGGCAGCGAACACCGACCGACATGTCGTCGAGCCGGCCGGCCGCATTCAAACGTGGCGCGATCCGGAAGCCCAGCGTCTGGGTCGTCACGGTCTCCGGATCCGTCGCCGCGACTTCGAGCAGGGCCCGAATGCCGGGGCGCGCCTGGCCGGCGCGGATCCGGCGCAGACCCTGGTCGACGAGAATACGATTGACCTGATCGAGCCTGACCAGATCCGCGACCGTTCCGAGCGCGACAAGGTCGAGGTACCGGGAGACGGCCGGCGGCGAATCCAGCGCCTTGCCGAGCGCGGCGAGCAGGTAGAAGGCCACGCCGACACCAGCCAGCGACTTGCAAGGGAAACTGCTGCGCGCAAGGTTGGGATTGATGATGGCATTGGCGTCGGGCAGCTCGTCCGGCGGCAGATGATGATCGGTAATCAGGACGTCGATCCCCTGCCGGCGGGCAGCGAGCACGCCCTCGTGGCTGCTGATGCCGTTGTCGACGGTGACGATCAGGTCGGTCGCCGCGGGATCGAGACTGTCGACGAGCGTCGGGCTCAGCCCATAACCCTCGGCGAACCGGTCGGGTATCCGGAACCCGACCCGGCTGAAACCGAGGTCGCGCAGCGTGAGCAGCATCAGGGCCGTGCTGGTTGCGCCATCGGCATCGAAATCACCGACGATGAGAATGGACGAATCGCGATGCGTGAGCAGCAGCTCGACGGCTGCGCCGAGCTCATCGAAGCGACCGACGGGCACCAGGGACCTGAGCCCGAGGTCGAGCTCGGCGGGGGAATTCAGCGGCCGGCGCTCGAGCACCTGCCTGAGCACGGGGTGCAAATCGCCAGGCCAGTCCCAGGCCGCGGTAGAGGCAACGACGCCGCGCCGCTCGATCGTCGTCATGCCCGAATCTGCCGGCCGGCGGCCGGCCTATAATGAGCGGGTTGCAGAAGTTCGGCGGCACCCATGCAGATCACGCGCGAAGAATCCCCCAGTAACCTGATCCGTGCATTCGAACCCGGTCGCATCAGGATTGGACAGGAATGGTTGACGGGCAATCTCATCGTCACGGCGGACGTGATTGTAAGTGATTGGCGGCCGGTGAACCCCGGCCGCGTCACGGCGACGGATCTGAAGCCCGCGCTCGACGAGAAACCGGAGCTCATCATCGTCGGCGGCGGCACCGACGTGATCGCGCCCGACATCGAGCTCATGCAGGAGCTCGCCGGCTTCTCGGTCGGCCTCGAATACATGCAGACCCAGGCCGCCTGCCGGACCTACAACGTGCTCGTGCACGAAGGCCGCAGAGTGGCCGCCGCGCTGATCCTCGAGACGGACTCAGTCGAAGTCAGGTAGGTAGGGCAGCGGGTCGAGCGGATCGCCGTTGCGCCTGATCTCGAAATACAGTCGCGGCATCCGGCCCGGACCGAGGCCGATTTCTGCAATTTTCTGGCCGCGATCGACGGTCTGACCCTGCGACACGAGCAGGCTCCGGTTGTGCCCGTAAGCCGTGAGCCAGTTGTCGTTGTGCTGAATGATCACGAGCTGGCCGTAATCGACGAGCCCGGTACCGGCATAGACGACCTGACCCGGCGCCGCGGCGGTGACGTCGGCGCCGAGGCGCGCGGCGATTCCGATGCCCGTGGTCAGGATGCCGCGCTCGCCGAAACGCGCCACGACGTCGCCGCTGGCAGGCCAGCTGAATGCCGGTGCCGCCGTGCTGACCGGCGGACGCGCGACGGCAGGGCGCGGGGCCGCCGGCGAGACCGGACCGGAGCTCAGCGTCAGCCGTTGGCCAACGTAGATTCGGTCGGCGTCGGCGATATTGTTCCAGCGCGCCAGATCCCGATGATCGACACCGTGACGCCAGGCAATCGAATACAGCGTGTCGCCGGAGCGGACCACGTATTGCCCGGCCGGTTGCTCCTGGTACCCCAGGTTGCTGCAGCCTGCGACCAGCGCCAGGATGAAGACGACACCGGCCCTCATCGAATCTGCAGGTAGACGACGAGTACGACGATCGCCGCGACGGTAATCCAGCCGAGCGCATCGATGTTGCGTCGCAAGGTCCGCTCCATGCGCTCGCCACCGAGGATCAGGAGCCCGGCCACGAGAAAGAACCGCCCGCCGCGGCCAACGACCGACGCCAGCACGAAACCCGGGAGCAGCATATTCAGGGCACCGGCGGCGATCGTGAAAATCTTGTATGGCACGGGCGAAAAACCGGCCACCAGCACGGCCCAGAATCCGTAGCGACCGAACCATTCGGTTGCTGTCGTGTAGGCCTCGATGTAACCGAGGTTCTCGAGCACCGGCTCGATCAGATCGAGCGCGAACCAGCCGATCGCGTAACCGAGCAACCCGCCGAGCACCGACGCGATCGTGGTCAGAAACGCGAGCCACCAGCCGCGTTGCGGCCGCGCCAGAACCATGGGCGCGAGCAGCACATCGGGCGGCACGGGAAAGAACGACGACTCGGCAAAGCTCAGTCCCGCCAGATATCGCGAGGCATGCCGGTGCGTGGACCAGCGCATGGCGCGATCGTAGAGCGGCCCGAACAGCTTCATGCCGCCACTCGACTCACTGCGTCTGACCCTCGATCAGGGGCACGAAGCTGACGGCGGTCAGGGTCTCCTCGACGAACTCGTCGCCGCGGCGCGTGATCCGAATCAGCTCTTGCTGCCCGCTCGGGCCAACGGGAATCAGCAAGCGGCCACCGTCGTCGAGCTGCCCGAGCAGCGCCTTGGGGATCGCCTCGGGCGCAGCGGCAACCAGAATCCCCTGAAACGGGGCCTGACTGATCCAGCCATCGAAACCGTCGGCGTGGCGCAGGCTGACATTGCTGATCTTCAGGGCTTTGAGTCGCTCGCGACTCAAGCGGATCAACGCATTGATCCGCTCTACGCCGAATATATGGCGCGCGAACCCGGCGAGGACGGCAGTCTGATAACCGCAACCGGTGCCTATCTCGAGCACCTTGGGCAATGGCAGCTCGCGCCCCTCGATCAGCGCCTGCGTCATCAGCGCGACGATATACGGCTGCGATATCGTCTGGCCGTGCCCGATCGGCAGAACCGTGTTCTCGTAGGCCCGGCTGGCGAGCGCCTCATCGACGAAGACGTGACGCGGCACCTCGCGGATGCGCTCGAGCACGGCCTCGTCGCTGATTCCCTGCTCGCGGAGCGTCACGATCAGCCGGTCCCGGGTCCGGGCCGAGGTCATGCCGATGCCGCGCATATCGTGACCCGTCAAGTCCGCTTCCTCAGCCAATCCGCCAGCGGCGCCACGCGGTCATGGTCGGTCAGGTCGATCTTGATTGGCGTCACCGAAACCCGGCCGTTCTCGATGGCGTGAAAGTCCGTTCCCGCGCCGGAATCCTGTCCGCTGCCGGCCGGCCCGACCCAGTAGATCGGCTCGCCCTTGGGGTCCACGGTCCTGATGACGGGCTCGGATTTGTGCCTGAACCCCAGTCGCGTCACGTCGAGCTCGGGCGACTCGCTACCGGGCCGATCGGGCACGTTGATATTCAGAATCGTGTCCGTCGGCAGCGGATCGTCGACGATCCGGCGGACGAGATCCGCGGTCATTCTCGCGGCCATGGAGAAATTCTCGTGCCCGCCGAGAACGAGCGAGACCGCGATGGCCGGCAACCCGAGAAAGCGGCCCTCCATCGCCGCCGCGACGGTTCCGGAGTAGATCACGTCATCGCCGAGATTGGCGCCGTGGTTGATGCCGGAAACGACCATGTCGGGCTCGGTGTCGAGCAGTCCGGTGATCGCGACATGCACGCAATCCGTTGGCGTGCCGTTGACGAAATAAATGTTATCGGCCACCTGCTCCACACGGAGCGGGGAGTCGAGTGTCAGTGAGTTGCTCGCGCCGCTCCGATTGCGGTCGGGCGCAACGATTGTGACTTGCGCGAACTCGGCCAGCGCATCGGCCAGCACGCGCAGACCGCGAGCCAGATACCCGTCGTCATTCGAAATGAGTATGTGCAAGAGAGCCCCTGGAACGCGAATTCGGCGTTTAACTATACTTAAATGGAAGCCCGGTCAACGGCAATTCGTTTACCAAGCCGCACTGAGGAGTCAGCCGTGACAATCTCCGACGATGATCGGGATGCATTCGCCGCCGCTACCCGCGACGTGCGCCGGCTCAAGCCACGTAACGAGGCCCGGCTCGATGTGCCGCGCCCCAAACCCAAGGCCCGCCAGAGTCGCGCGGCGCACGCGGCCGTGCTCGAGCAATCCCTGAACGGGCCGTTCCTGTCCGAGACGCTGGAAGAGTTCTCGTTCTGTCGCGACATGGTTTCGAAGAGGGTCTTCCGCCAGCTGAAACGGGGTGAGATTGCCGTCGAAGCCGAGCTCGACCTGCACGGCATGCGGGTGGAAGAAGCCCGACGCGAATTGCAGTCATTTCTACGGGAGTGCATCGAGCGCAGGCTGTCCTCGGTCAGAATCATCCATGGCAAGGGCTCAAGGTCCGGCCCCGAAGGCCCGATCCTCAAGCCGAGCGTCCTGCACTGGCTCGGCCTCTGGGACGAAGTGCTGGCGTTTGCGTCAGCCCAGCCCCGGCATGGCGGCAACGGCGCCTGCTACGTCCTGCTCAGGCGCTAGCCGGGCGCGGGAGCCCGAAGCCTACTCGGCGTCGGCCCTCGCCTCGATCACGCCGATCTGAAAAAACGTCTCTTCCGGCCGCACCAGACCGAGCTCGGAACGCGCGCGTTCTTCGGCCGCCTCGTTGCTGTCTCTGAGGCTGACGATCTCGGCGCTGAGATCCGCATTATCCTGGACGAACTCCTGGTTGATCGCCGATTGCTCCGCAACCTGCAGCTCGAGGGCCTTGAGCCCGGGCCGCCGGTCGTCACTGAGCCAGAGCTCGACCTGCATCGCGATCAGAACCAAGGCGAAAACTGCGATCGTCCAGCGCATCTCGTGAAACCGCTAACCCCCGGCTAGAGCTCGACCGGAAACGCCGTCGCCCCCGCGTAGCGCGCACGCGAGCCGAGCGCCCGTTCGATTCTGAGGAGCTGATTATACTTCGCCAGCCGATCAGACCGCGATAACGACCCGGTCTTGATCTGCGTGGCGTCGGTCCCGACCGCGATATCGGCAATCGTTGCATCTTCGGTTTCGCCCGACCGATGCGAGACGACGGCCGAATAGCCGGCTGCTACCGCCATGTCGATCGCGGCGATCGTCTCGGTCAGCGTGCCGATCTGATTCGGCTTGATCAGGATGCTGTTGGCAATATTGCGCTCGATGCCTTCGGCGAGTATCGAGCAGTTGGTGACGAACAGATCATCGCCGACGAGCTGAACCCGGTCGCGCATGCGCTCGCTGAAGTAGGCCCAGCCATCCCAGTCGTCTTCGGCCATGCCGTCCTCGACCGAAATGATCGGATAACGCGCGAGCAGGTCTTCGAGATAACCGGCGAACTCGGTCGAATCGAAACGCCTGCCTTCGGATTCGAGCGCGTAAGTGCCATCGCGATAAAACTCCGTGCTCGCGACGTCGAGACCGAGAAAGATCTCGCGTCCCAGCGTGAAGCCTGCCCGGTCGACGGCTTCCCCGATGACGCGCAGCGCGTCCTCGTTGGACTCCAGATCGGGCGCAAAGCCTCCCTCGTCACCGACGGCCGTATTCAGGCCGCGCCCCTTGAGTACGCTCTTGAGCGAATGGAAAACCTCCGCCCCGTAACGCAGACCTTCGCTGAAGCTCGGCGCGCCGACCGGCAGAATCATGAATTCCTGAATGTCGACGCTGTTGTCTGCATGCGCACCGCCGTTGATGATGTTCATCATCGGCACCGGCATCGTGTACTCGTCTCGCTCGGCAAGGCTCGCGAACAGGGCCAGGCCATTATCGGCCGCCCGCGCCTTGGCCGTCGCCAGCGAGACCGCGAGCGTCGCGTTGGCACCGAGCCGCGCCTTGTTTTCGGTTCCGTCGAGCTCGATCAGCAACTGATCCAGCGCTGCCTGGTCGGCAGCACTGAAACCGACGAGCCTGGACTTGATCTCGCCCTCGACGTGAGCGACCGCATCGGTGACGCCCTTGCCCTGGTAGCGCGCCTTGTCGCCGTCGCGGAGCTCGATCGCCTCCCGCGACCCCGTCGATGCGCCCGAAGGCACGGCCGCCCGGCCGCGCGCGCCGGTGGACAGCACGACCTCGCACTCGACCGTCGGAAATCCGCGCGAATCCAGAATCTCCAGAGCGGAGACATCGACAATCTCAACCATGTGCTACCTCGTCAGAAAACTGCAGTCGGCGGGGATCAGGCCCCGGCAGCCCGCGGGAGCTTCAGCCCCTGGCATTCCCGGGCCGCGGCAACGAAGCTCGAAAACAGCGGGTGACCCTTACGCGGGTTGGACGTGAACTCGGGGTGAAACTGGGAGGCCAGGAACCAGGGATGCTCCGGCAACTCGATGACCTCGACCAGGCCATCCTCGGACCGTCCGGAAAGCGCAAGCCCCGCGTCCCGAAAACGATCCATATACGTATTGTTGAACTCGTAACGGTGCCGGTGGCGCTCGAAGATCTCGGGCACGCCATAGCACCGGCGTGCGAGCGTGCCCTCCTCGAGCAGGCACTTTTGCGCGCCGAGCCGCATCGTTCC
>DATCZB010000333.1:0-3052 GCA_036526155.1 Gammaproteobacteria bacterium | reverse complement strand
GGCGAGCGGGAAGATCCCGGAGATGGAAAGCGTCGCGATCCACATGAAGATCCAGGTCTTCGGCATGTGGTCCTTCAGCCCCCCGTGGTTCCTCATGTCGTTCGGGTCACCGTGGTGATCGCCTTCGCCGTGACCGACAGCTCGAACAGCGGCGACATGCGCGCCACCATGAAAATGCCGGCCGTGACCATCGTGGCGGCGTGGATCAGCGCCGAAATGGGCGTCGGGCCCTCCATCGAGTCGGGCAGCCAAACGTGCAGCGGCGCCTGGGCGGACTTGCCCATCGCACCGATGAACAGCAGGATGCAGATGACCGTCATCGCGTTCCAGGGCGAACCCGGCAGCACCTCGATGCTTTGCCCGGCGATCGCATCGGCCTGCCCGAACACAGCGGCGTAGTCGAGCGATCCGGTCATCATCACGACGCCGGCGATGCCGAGAATAAAGCCGAAGTCGCCGACGCGGTTGACGAGAAACGCCTTCATGTTGGCGAAGATCGCCGTCGGCCGCTTATACCAGAAACCAATCAGCAGATAGGAAACGACACCGACTGCTTCCCACCCGAAAAAGAGCTGCAGCAGGTTGTTCGACATCACGAGCATGAGCATCGCGAACGTGAACAAAGAGATGTAGCTGAAAAATCGCTGGTACCCCGGGTCGTCGTGCATGTAGCCGATCGTATAGACGTGCACGGCCAGCGAGACGAACGTCACGACGACCATCATCAGCGCCGTCAACTGGTCGACGAGGAAACCGACCTCCATGCCCATGTTGCCGACCTGCGCCCAGCGGTAAACAGTCTCGTTATAGGGGGCCGCACCGTCCAGCACGAAACCCTTGAGCACATAGAGCGAAAGCCCGAACGAGACGGCGACGCCGAGTATCGTCACCGAGTGGGCGCCGGCCCGGCCGACCTGCCGGCCGAACAGGCCCGCAATCACGGATGCGGCTAAAGGCGCGAGCACAATTGTCAGCAGGATCTCGGACACGGCTATTCCTTGAGCTTCGCCAGCGACTCGACGTTGATGCTCCTGGTGTTGCGGAACAGAACGACCAGAATCGCAAGACCGATCGCGGCTTCGGACGCAGCCACCGTCAGGATGAAGAAGACGAAGGCCTGCCCGAGCGTGTCACCCCACATTCGCGAAAATGCGATGAAATTGAAGTTGACGGCCAGCAGCATCAGCTCGATGCACATCAACAGCAGGATCACGTTCTTGCGGTTGATGAATATTCCCGCAACAGCGAGGCTGAACAGCACGGCGGCGAGCACGAGATAATGTGTTACCGAGATCATGGCGGTCAGTCCTTGGTCGCCTCGACGTGCTCGAGCCGCACGCGATCCTCCCGCCTGACGGCGACCTGCGCCGAGACATTCTGAACCTTGAGCCCCGGCCGCTTGCGCATGGTCAGGGTAATCGCAGCCACGATCGCCACCAGAAGTATGAATGCCGCGATCTCGAATGCGTACAGATGCTCCGTGTAGAGCACGGCGCCGAGCTCCTTGGCGCTCGAGTAATCAGCCGGCAGCGGCGCGAGCGCGTCGGCGAAACCGAGCTCTTCGGCGCTCATGCCAAGCACGTACCAGACCTCGGCAACCATGCCGGCGGCGACGGCGGCGCCGATCCAGACATAGCGCGTGAAGCCCTCGCGCATCTCCTCGACATTGATATCGAGCATCATGACGACGAACAGGAACAACACCATGACCGCGCCCACGTACACGAGCACGAGCACGATGGCCAGAAACTCGGCTTCGAGCAGCAGCCACAGAGCCGCGCTCTGAAAGAAAGCCAGCACGAGAAAGAGCGCCGAATAGACGGGATTGCGCGACGTGATCACGCCGATCGCCGCCCCGACGAGAACGGCTGCAAACACGTAGAAAAGAATCAGTGGCATCACGCTGCGTTCCTGTCCCGGCTCACTTGTATTCCGCGTCAGCCGCCTTGTCGGCTGCAATCATGGCTTCGTACTTCTCACCGACAGCGAGCAGCTTGTCTTTACTCATGATGTTCTGCCCGCGCTCCTCCATGTGGTACTCGTGGATACGGGTCTCGACAATCGCGTCCACCGGGCAGGCTTCTTCGCAGAATCCGCAATAGATGCATTTGAAGAGATCGATGTCGTAGCGCGTCGTGCGCCGCGTGCCGTCGTCGCCGACGTCGGACTCGATCGTAATCGCCAGCGCCGGGCAAACGGCCTCGCAGAGCTTGCAGGCGATACAGCGCTCCTGCCCGTTCGGGTACTTACGCAATGCGTGCAAACCCCGAAACCGTGGCGACTGGGGTGTCTTTTCCTCCGGATACTGAATCGTTACCTTCTTGCCGAAGAGATTTCTGAAGGTCACGCCCAGACCCTTCATCAGCTCCGTCATCAGAAAGGTTTTTACGAGGTTCACGGCTACGCTCCTTGTGCGACTCAACTACTGGCCGCCCACGGTCCGACTTCGAGCAGGACCATCGCCCCCTCGACCACGATCCAGACGATGGTGATCGGAATGAATACCTTCCAGCCGAGGCGCATGATCTGGTCGTAACGGTAGCGAGGGAAGGTCGCCCGGAACCAGAGGAAGAAGAAACAGAACAACATCGTCTTCAGGACCAGCCAACCGAAGCTCGGCGCCGCGAGCCAGCTGCCCTCGAGCACCTCGATGCCGGCAAACGGCGACAGCCAGCCACCGACGAAGAAGAGCACGGTCAACGCCGCGATCAGGATCATGTTCGTGTACTCGGCGAGGAAGAACAGCGCGAAGCCTATCCCCGAGTACTCGACATGAAATCCGGCCACGATCTCGGACTCGCCCTCGGCCACATCGAACGGCGCCCGGTTGGTCTCAGCCACACCGGAGATGAAATAGACCACGAACAGAGGAAACAGCGGCCAGATAAACCAGCTCGCAATGCTCGTGCCTTCCTGCGCTAAGACGATATCGCCGAGATTCAGGCTGCCGCCAGCCATCAACACGCCGATCAGAGCGAAGCCCATCGCAATCTCGTAAGCGACAATCTGGGCTGCCGACCGCATCGCTCCGAGAAACGCATACTTCGAGTTC
>DATCZB010000332.1:0-29083 GCA_036526155.1 Gammaproteobacteria bacterium | reverse complement strand
CTTGGTCGCTTACCAGCCCGAAGTAATCGCCGTTCATGAACGGACCGTTTACGATCACGGCTACTCCAAGGTCCTGCGCCAGAGGGAGGATTCGGTCCTCGGCAAGCGTTTCGACCACTGAGTAGTTCACTTGCAGGAAATCCACTGACTCACTGGTAATAAAGGATTCCAGCGCTCCATAGTCCTCGTAATTCGATACAGTAACACCGATATAGCGAACCTCGCCCGCGTCCTTCCAGTTCCGCAGATTGGGCCAATGCGCGTGGAGACCGCGCAAGCTCATGACCTGTAACACGTCCAATGTCGGGCGACCGAACAATCGCTGCGCCTGTCGTACCTGCTGAACGCCGACCTCCTCGTCCATCGTGTTGATTTTCATCGTGATGAACAACTCGTCGCGCAGATCCGGGGACTGCAAGAGTTGCCCGAACTGCCTTTCGTTCGATTCCGGGTACGGCGTCGTATCCACGACTCGCCCACCGTAGCTCACCAGCATTCTCAATACAGCTGCCAGAGATTCGACTCCCTCTTCAGGAATCAGCCGGACGGCCTTAGACGATCCGAAGCCTATCACCGGCAACATTTCGCCAGTGGCAGGTATTGGGCGCGTCGGCAAGCGCTCCTGAACAAGACCCCGAATCGGGCTGGCAGATAGAGCGCTGAGCGCGAAGAGCCGGCCCATGAAGCCGCGTCGCGTGATAGTCATGTCACCTAGCTCCTTACTGCCGCCGCGATAGCGGACATCAATACGGTTACTCAAAAAGTGCCCAGGCCGTCAGGTTCGTGCCGGCCGGTGCGAGCACGTACTGGCGCCCATCGACCATGTACGTAATCGCTGAGGTACCCCACATCGGCGACCCCATCTGATAACTCCAGATAGGCTCACCAGTGCGCGAGTCCAGCGCGATCAGGTTACCTTCGTTATCGCCCGTGAAGATGAGGCCGCTGGCCGTCGTCAAGAGGCCCGCCCCCGACGGGGTCGGGTAACGGAACTCCCACACGCGCTGAGCCGTCGCTGGATCCAGGGCGCGAAGCGCCCCATAGTGCGGCATGTCCGGGTCATCGCGGATGTACTCGCCCGCACCACCTGTGTAGCGCTGGCCGGGAATATACTCCTGCTGCCACGCGAAGTAAGTCATGCAGCCCTCGCGGGCGTTGACGAAGAACAAGCCGGTAGCCGGATCGAAGCTCGGCGGCCAGAAATTAGTACCGCCGCGGAGGTCCGGGCAGGTGATCTCGCCGTCCTCATCCGGGATATGTCCTGGCAACAGGATCGGACGTCCGTCGACGCCGATCTCCTTGGCCCAGGTGGTGTGTACGTAGGGCTCGGCGACCAGCAGCTCGCCCGTTGCCCGATCGATCGTGTAGTAAAAACCGTTGCGATTGGCGAACATGACGACCTCACGCTGCTCACCGCCAATCTCTATATCGCCGAGTATTGGCACTTCGGTCGCATCCCAGTCGTGCAGGTCGTGCGGCGTGAACTGATAATGCCAGCGCAGCTCCCCGGTGTCGGCATCGAGCGCAACGATCGAATCGCTGTAGAGGTTGTCTCCGAGACGGCTCTCGCTGTGATAGTCGGGACCCGGGTTGCCGATACCGTAATAGAGCAGGTTCAGCGCCGGGTCGAATGCCCCCGTTACCCAAACGCTCGCACCACCGATCTCCCATGAATCGCCAGCCCAGGTTTCGTTGCCCGGCTCCCCCGGGGCCGGAATCGTATAGAACCGCCATGCGCGCTCTCCCGTCTCCGCATCATAGGCATCGATAAATCCACGGATCCCATACTCTCCGCCCGCCACACCCACGATGACTTTGCCGTTGGCAACGATCGGCGCAATTGTTGCCGCATAGCCGACGCTGTATTCCGCCATCGTCGCGTCCCAGACGATGCGTCCCGTCGCACTGTCGAATGCAAGCACATGCGCGTCGAGAGTGACCATATAGAGCAGGTCGCCTAGCATCGCGAACCCACGATTGACGAGACCGCAACAAGCCGTGAGATTCTCCGGCAACTCGCGGCGGTACTCCCAGAAGGGACGACCGCTGCGTGCATCAATGGCCCACGCGGTATTCAGCGGACCCGTGACATACAACACGTTGTCGCGGAGCAGAGGTGTCGTTTCGAACTTCTCGAGAACGTTCGTCTGGAACGTCCATTGAGGTACGAGAGCGGAAACGTTCTCCGGCGTGATCTGGGTTAGCGGACTATGTCTCTGGTTGGCGTAGTCGCCGCCAAAGGTCAGCCAGCGTTCGCCTTCGGGCGTAAGTCCCTGCTCGATCTCGGTTTGCGTGACCGGTCGAGGCGCCGGTGCCTGGTCCTGGGCGACGGCAGCCGTAAACGTCAGCGCCGGTAGAACCACAATCGGAAGTCGAAACCGCGAAACCTTCATCGGTCTTCCCCTTATCAATTAACCGCCGCCTCGTACCCGCGTAGCGTGACGAGATAGCTGAGCAAGTCCTCGAGCGCATCGTCGCTCAGAACCTCCTGCGAATAGACGGGCATGAGCGACTCCATCGACACGTCCAGCGACTCCAACGACTGTTTGTCGAACCCCTGGATTCGGCCGGCCATGTCGATGATCTGGATCGAGAACAAGTCCTCGTTCTTCTTCACGCCCTGCATGCGCTCACCATTTGCCGCCATCAATGTCGTCGGCGCGAAGGCCGGGTCGACCATCTTTCCGTAATCGCCGCGGATCCGTCGCTCGAGCGCCTCGACGGACCGTGCCATCCCGATGCGCGACAGATCGGGCCCGAGCCGCCCGCCAGACGCATTCACCTGATGACACAGAGAACAGTTCGTTCTGAATAGTTGCTCGCCCCGCACCGGGTCTCCTGTCAGGTCCCGGTGCGGCGGGCTCGAAACCGAGCGCAGATACGCGATGACATCCCGAATCTCCGAATCTCGCGTACGTACTCGGTCGATCGGTCGCATCGTCGTGCCGGGAACTCCATCGGTGATGGTCCTGAATATCCCTTCGTCGGTTCTGCCTGCGGCCCAAAGCTGTGTGAGATCCGGGCCGCGCACTCCGCGTGCGTCTGTTCCGTGGCAGTCGGCGCAGCGCAAACGATACACGCCCATGCCGCGTCGAATTGCTTCGGCATCGGCCAAGCCGGCAGTCGGCCCGACCTCCTGTGTTAGAACGGGCGCAGAGTTCATCGAGCACAATAGGGCCAGCATCGATGCGCCGATGGCCCGTCTGAAATCAAGCTTCTTCAATCTCTCTCCCCCCTATTGATACGCCATCATGCATTTAGGGCGTGCGATCCGGGGACTGATTGCAAGCCGCGAAGACGACAGCCGGAACGATGGCCACTAGCGGCCGAAGGGAACCCATGACGAATTCCTTTACGAGAACCTGAACGGCTATTGACTGCGCGGCCCCGGTGGTTTCAGGAGATCAAAGAATCTCATGTCGAGCACATCACCCGACGGTGTGGCCAGGGTTTGACCCATCACAGAAGTGACGGAGCCGCGGCCCGGGTGCCCCACGGCCGTGACGGTATCACCGATCTTCACCGAGTCGTTGGTCCAACCGCCCATCTCTCTCATCTGCCCGGCGTAGGCCTGAGCATAGACCATCACTTCCTTCGGGTCGCCATCCGCGCCCGTCACCTCGATAAGAATCTCCGGATGTGGATTTATCAGGCGGAAACTCTTCACGACTCCGGTAATTTCAACAACCTGATCGAGATGATAGAAAGGGCCGTGGGAATGGTGCGCTCGAACTCCGCCCGCCATCAGCAGGATCGAGCTCGTCAGAAAACTCCATGTGCTCCATCTCATGACTTGTCTCCTCGGTCGCCGCCGCGAGGACTCCCTAGTTCGGGTATTTCGATACGGGGAGTGTATCCAACTGCCGCCTGGACTGCTCGGGGTCGCAGGCACCCCATTCTCCAGGTGAATACGACGTACGCTGAATCTGGCGTGTCCATGTAAATGGTTCGGTCAGAAAGAGCGAATCCTCGTAAGTGATCTCGAGCTCGAGCGAATCGGGACCGGTCCGCGAGTAACGCTCAGTGAGCCGCTTACGCGGCGAGCTCGGAAGATGTCCGTGATCGTCCAGCCCGTCAGGATCGAAAGTGAAGTTCGTAGTCTCGATGACCAGCACATCCCCTTCATAATGACCAATCGAGTGCCCGTGGTAGAAGAGTTCACTCGCCGGCGGATGGCGCCGGCCATCCATCCAGATGATTCGACGACCATCGTCATGCTCATACGAGATAAGTACCCGATCCGGTCTCTGTACGATATTCGTCGGCGTAGGATGGCTCAAGATGCTCGGCAGCGGAGCCGGCGCACAGTCCCACATTCCCGACATCGGCTCGTCGAAATACTCCGGCCACGCGCGCATTCTGGCATTCACCGGCATCTGGTCGATGGGAGCCGTGCACTCTTGCCGCACCTGCCCGTTGTGATCAATGTTCCAATCTCCGCAGGAGAAGAACTCCCGAATGACCTGCCAGTTTCCGGAGAGGTCAGGCACGCCTGCTGGTTGAGCAACAAGCAGCGTGGGCACGAGAACGGTCACAAGTGACAGCAAGGAAATATTTTTCAAAGGGCGCAGCAACTTCCAGACCCCCGCTTCGCCGAGCCGTGCATTGGTCGTTTCGCTTTAGACAATTAGCACGGCATGATCTATCCGTCAACGGGACGGTACTTGGCCTCAATCCGCGGAGTTGACCCGCAAGCGGGCCACGCAGAAGCACGACGAGCGAAAGCGAAAAACTCTGGGTTATGATTCACCGGCAGAGACATTTGCCGAGTGTGTTGCGTCGATCGGTTGAATCAACAGCCAACAGCTGACACCTAGAATTCCATGGCCAGCAGCGTGTCCAGATGACTTGCGAATAACTGCCTATCGCGCTGGCTCAGTGCGGTTGGACCACCGGTATCGATCCCACTCGCACGAAGCGTATCCATAAAGTCCCTCATATTCAGGCGCGCTCGAATGTCGTCCGCAGAATAGAGTTCACCACGGGGACTGAGCGCGCGGCCTCCTTTTTCGATCACTTCAGCCGCCAGAGGAATGTCGCTTGTTACCACCAGATCTCCGGGACTACATCTCCTGACGATTTCGTTATCTGCAACGTCGAATCCAGACGGCACCTGCATCGCTCGAATCGATGGAAACTTCGGAACATGCATAGCCTGATTGGCTACGAGCGTCAGTCGGATACCTGTGCGCTGCGCCGCCCTAAACAGTATCTCTTTGATAACTACGGGGCATGCGTCAGCGTCGACCCAAATTTCCATCCGGCTCAATTCTGCCCAAGTATCACAGTCAGCTAACTGGTTTGACCCCGAAATTACGAGCCACCTTATTTGGACATGATAATGCGTTTCGGAGGTGGACGATGGCAAGAAGAAAGTGATTTAGAGCCGGGTTCAAGCGTCAGGCACTTCGACGCGCCAGAATGCGCGAATCGTCGACAGTTGCGTGGGGGAAATCGGCCCGGACCTCCGAGCCAACGGAACTCACTCGCTGAGGCGGACGGAAGCCTTTCTGAGTTTCCAGCGAACGAAGAACGTCCGGGCCGTCCAGCTTCTACCCGGTATTTCCAAGCTCGAGAATTGCGTCCGGCATCCGGGTTTCACTATCGACGACGCCCTTGTAACAGCGGAGAAAATGGAGCTCCGAGTCTTGCGGACGCGCGCACTGATCCGAGAGGCTTGCTGCCAGAAAAGTGCGGACTTCTGAGTTTCACCGCCGAGAACGAGAGGGATGGTGCCGGCACACGGACTCGAACCGCGGACCTGAGGTTTACAAAACCCCTGCTCTACCAACTGAGCTATACCGGCTCCTGTGTAATTATAGCGGCTGGCTTTGGCCGTTCAGTCGGGCCCGCCGCCGAGGCACGGAAGTTGCTCGAGCCTGCTGATTTCGCCAGGAGTCTGCAGTAGCTCCAGTGACAGCGAATCTTCCTCAGTGAGCGTAACGTCGAGCCAATACGTCTCTGCCGTCGTCATGCTGTCGGCGATCGCCGCCTCGTACCCCAATTCACCGACCCGCTCGGCCTCGGCACCGGCACTGGCAAGGTCCGGAAAGATCCCGATCGTAATCAGATCCCGACTCCCAGTATTGGAGATGACGGGCATCGCGTCGATGCCGCTGGCACGCAGCGAAGCGGTAATGGCGCCGGGCGCCTCGTTCTCGGCTCGGTCGATATAGACCTGATAGCCCTGCCAGACCTGCGCCACGCGCACCCGCCGGCTCGGCTCGAACCCCGAAGCGATCAGCGTTGCTGTTGCGCCCTCAGCCCCCTCGGCATCGAGATAGGGTCCGACCGACGTGCAGCGTGAAGTGACGGCCTGATCCGAGATCGCCGCGACCTGTTCCGGACTGCCGGCACCAGGCAACGTATTGTCTTCGAAGTCGGTGACGTCTATCGCGACCGAGTCGAGCGTATCGGCCCCGGGAGTGCTGGGGACAACGGCAGATCGCGCCTCGCCAGCGCGCGCCAGCAGCGCGTCGCTGACTGCGTCACTATCGGCCTCACGCAACAACGTGATCCCCGGACCCTCGTAGGGCGGGCGCGGCTCGGCCCGCTCGACGACCCACTGCAGGTAGGCCAGAACGACCAGATTCACAAGCACGAGCAAAAGGAAGACGTTACGCAACCGACTCACCCCTCGTCGCCGCCGATGACGGCGAGACCCTCGAGCACCAAGTCTGCCCTCACTGAGGCCTCGGACGCCAGCCAATCTGCGAGCACGGGCGCATCGCCGCCCGTCAGAAACACCGTCGGTGTGGCATCGAGAGCCGTTGCGACCGCCGCGGCGGCGCGGTCGACCGCGGCAGCCAGCGCCAGCCGCGCGCCGTAGCTCATGGCCTCGGCTGTCGACCGGCCCAGCAGCCGGAGCCCGGCAGGCGCTCCGTCGGCCGGTTCGACTGCCGGCAACTGCTCGGCACGACTCGCGAGCGCTTCGAGCATCAGACGGTCGCCCGGCAATATGAGACCGCCGAGATGTTGCCCGCGACCGTCGACGGCGTCGAAAGTCAGAGCCGTACCGGCGCCCACGACCACGAACGGTCCGTCCACCAGACGACGCGCGGCAATCATCGCCACCCAGCGATCAACGCCGAGCGTTCCGGGATCCGGATAGGCACACTCGATGCCGTGCGCGCTTGCCTCGACCGCAACGAATTCGGGCTCGCGCCCAAGAGCCATCCTGACGGCTTCGGCGACGCGACCAGCAACCTCATCACCGGCGACGTTGGCGACGAGCACGCGCTCGGACTCATCGATGAGGGCAGAGCCGAGCGCCGCAAACGGATCCACCTCATCAAGAAAGCTGGCGTGGCCGCCGTCGCGGCGTTCGAGGCCCTCGAATCTCGCCCACTTGAGTCTTGTGTTGCCGCAGTCGATCGCAATCATGGTGCCGGACGAAGCGTCACATCTCCCGAGATAACCCTGTGCCGCTCGCCACCCTCGCTCTCGACGACCAACGCGCCGTCGGCGCCGACATCGACAACGCGACCCCGCGTCTTGCCGGATGTCGAATCGAGCTCGACGGCCTGGCCTTGGAGGACATGCGCTGCCAGCCACTCGTCCCGATACGGCTCGAAACCGCTGGCCGGATAACTCGCGAACAAGTCAACCAGCTGGCCGATCAGTTGCGCTGCCAGGCCGGCCCGATCCACAGGCCATCGAGGTGCCGCGCTGGCAAGGTCAGTTGCACCGTGACGGAAATCGCTCGCTCGGGCAAGAAACGAGGCCGACACGTTAACATTGATACCGATTCCGACGACGGCATGGCACTCGCCCGCCGGAAGATGAGTCAGCTCCACCAGAATACCGCCGAGCTTCGCGCCGTCGACGATCAGATCGTTCGGCCACTTGAGCCCGACCTCGAGTCCGGTCAGGTCATGGACGGCGCGCCTGATGACCGCCCCGACCGCAAGACTCAGCGCTTCGAGCCCGCTGTGCTCGCTGCCGAACCGCCAGGACGCCGACAGCGCCACCCCGCTGCCCGGAGGCATTGTCCAGCTGCGTCCACGGCGGCCACGGCCCGAAGTCTGAAACTCCGCGATCGCCACCCGCGCCATTGCCGGCATTGGCGGCGATGCCTCGAGCAGATGCCGGTTGGTCGACGCAATCTCGAGCGCAAGCTCGAGCGACTCGATTTTCTGCAGCAGCCGCTCACCAAGCCGTGACTCTACCGCCGACCGATCCATCCAGTCGATGCGCTCCCGGAGCCTGATCCTGTCGTTGCCCCCGGCGACGACCTCGAGTCCGGCGCCTTCGAGTGCCTCGATCTGCCAGCTGAGCTCATCGGGCTCGAGCCCGAGCGACTCGCGCAAATGCGCTCGCGCATGCTCACGCCCGTCGGCGATTAGCTCGAGCAAAGCCGTCGGCAGCACGGTGCTATTTCGAGCCCAGCCCGAAGAAACGTCTGAAGCGCGATTCCTTGCCCTGCAGCATTCTTTTGATATTCCCACGATGCGTGAACAGCGTCAGCGCAGACACGAGACAGGCGAAACCGAACAGCTCGGCGCGGTCGGGCAACACGAAGATACCGAGGTAGACTGCGGCTGCCAGCGTAGCGCTCATGGTCGCGAGCCCCACGATGCCGGTGAAGAAGACGATCAGCAGCCAGATGCCGATGACTACAGCGCCGAGACCGGGCGCGAGATAGAGCACCAGACCCGCGGCCGTCGCGCCGCCCTTGCCGCCCTGGAAGTCGGACCAGACGGGAAAGACGTGGCCCAGGATCGCGCCGAAAGCGACGGAGTGGAGCACGAGCTCACGCGACACCGATACGTCGATACCAACCAGCGGCAGATCGAGGCCGGGCAGCAGCGCAGCCACGAGAATGCCCTTGCCGACGTCGACCAGCATGACGCCGGCGGCGAAGGCCTTGCCCTGCGTTCGCAGTGCATTGGTCGCTCCGGCATTGCCGCTGCCCATCTGACGAATATCGATGCCGCCGCGGAGCCGGCCAACCAGTATCGCGCCCATAACGCCGCCCACCAGGTAGGCCAGGGTAAATTTCAGACCGAGTTCCAGCATTCGTCTAGGTTACGCCCGGAAACCTAATCGGGCGACTCGCCGAGCCAGGCCGCACGCCTTGCAGTCGCCGCGGGTTCGGCATCCGCATCGAACAGGAGATAGCAGGTGTCGCGCGGCGCCTCAGCGATGCGCAGCCGCGTGTCCATGAGCTCATCGCCACGAAAATAACTGACAACGATTTCATCCCCGTCGTCATAACGCGCAAGCCGATCGGCAATCTTATCGCTGGTCACGCCGATTCTGTCGAGCGCGACGATGATATCGCCGGGCGCGAGGCCGGCCGCCTCGGCCGGCTGGCCGTCGTAGACCGCGGTCAGCCGGATTCCGGCACCGTGCGGCTCGAATCCGGCGCCAAGCGAGAGCCTCGGAGATTCGAGCTTGGGCGGCGTGCCTCCCGTGTCGCGTGGGTTCTCGGCCTGACGAAACTCGAGCTTGAGGCCGAATCGCGCGAGCAACGCGCCGAGGTCGAGATCGGCCGTGTCGCGAACGGCGCGCGCAAAGAACGCGCGCATCTCGTCGCCGGCGAGCTCGGCGACGAGATCCTCGAAACCAGCCTCCGGCAAGCCGACATCCTGACTGCCGAAACGTCTCCAGAGCTCGAGCACGACGTCGTCGAGAGTCGCGCGTTGAGGCTCGGCGCTGCGCAGCGTGAGATCGAGCGCGAGGGCGGTCAGCGCGCCCTTGCTGTAGTAACTGACGTCACGATTCACGCTGTTCGGATCCGGCTTGTACAGGCGATCCCAGGCGTTGAAGCTGGACTGCTCGAGCGTTTGCCGATGCCGTCCGGGCACGCGATAAACCCGGGTCAGCACCTCGCAAATCCGGCGCAGGTGAGCCTCAGCCCCGAGCAGGCCCGAGCGCAGCAGGAACCTCTCCTGGTAATAGCTCGTAATGCCCTCGAAGACCCAGAGCAGGCGCGTATGAGCCCGCCGATCCAACGGATAAGGCATGAAGGCCGCCGGTTTGGATCGCTTGATGTGCCAGCTGTGAAAGTACTCGTGACTCGCAAGCCCGAGGAACCGCTGATAGTCGCGCGAGACATCCGCCACGCCCGCCTTGGGCAGATCGCTGCGCCGGAAGATCAGGCTGGACGAGGCCCTGTGCTCGAGACCACCGTAGCCGTCACCGGTGGCGAGACCCAGAAAGGTGTAGCCCGGGAAAGGCGCCTTGCCGCCGAAGAAATCGATCTGCGTCGCGCACAGCTGCGCCAGATCGGTCGCAACGCGTTCGAGATCCGCATCGAAGTTGCCGGCGACGACGAAGCGGTGCGGCACGCCGCCCGCGGTAAATTCGACCTCGCGATAATCACCGATCTCGACGGGGTGATCGAGCAACTCGTCGTAGTCTGCCGCCCGATAGCGACCAAAACCGGACTCGTCGACATCGGCCGCAGCCATCGCCGTCGCGACCCGCCATTCTTTCGCATGCGCCGGGGGTATCAGCATCAGCTCGACGGGCTCCTCGGTACGGCCTTCGGGCAGCAGAAACAGCGAGGTGCCGTTGAAGAAAGCGCGGTGGCGGTCGAAATACGCACCCCGGACCGACAGGTCGAAGGCGTGTATCGTTGCCTGGACGACGAGCGGGCCGGCGGCGGCCTCCGCGACCCAGGTCGCCTTCCCGGTCTGCTCGATCGCGACGGGCCCCCTGTCGTCGCGGGCCTCGATCGCGACGATGTGGCGAGCGAATTCCCGCAGCAGATAGCTGCCCGGAATCCAGGACGGTAATGAGAATGACTGGCGCCGGGCCGGCTCTTCGAGGCGGCATTCGACGATAAAATGATGCCGATCCGGATCGGCCAGCTGCACGGAGTAATAAATCAGAATGCGTTCCTATCGCGGCCGACTGCCGCTGACTCAGGCACCAAACGGCACCTATTTTATCCTGCGAGCGACGCGCAAAGGGCACGGGCGCCTGACATGATGCGAGCCCGTATCGGGATGGCGGCACTGCTGGTGCCTTGTCTGGCGGCCGCCGAGCTGCCGTCGGTGGCTTCAATCAATCTGTGCACGGACCAGCTCGTGCTCACGGTTGCCGACCCGGCACAGATTCTGAGCCTGAGCTGGTTGTCTGCCGACCCCGAGGAATCGATGCTTGCGCCGGCGGCACGGGAATTCCCGCTGAATTTCGGAGCTGCCGAGGAACTTATCGCAATCGGGGCCGAAGTCGTGGTTGCCGGCTCCGAGACCAGCCCGTTCACGCGCCAGCTGTTGCGCCGTCTCGGCGCCACGGTGGTTGAAGTCCAGCCAGCTTTCAGCCTCGATGATATCGGTCGGAATCTGCTGCTGGTCGGCGAGGCGATCGGTCGCGGCGACGAGGCGCGGCGGGCCATCGCCGCGATGCAATCACGCGCCCTGGCACTGAGCCGGCGCAGCGCAGACAGCTCGCGCTCGGCTATCGTGGTCCGACCCGGCGGGTTCACGATCGGTCGCAACACGCTGGCCAATGAGCTCATCGCGCTGGCCGGACTCGACAATCGCATTGCCGAGCTCGACCGCTGGGGCAGCCTGTCGGTCGAAACGCTGCTCGTGCAAGATCCCGAAGTTGTCGTGATCACGAGTTATCGGACCGATGAGTCGTCGCTGGCCAACAGCATTTTCTCGCACCCCGGCCTCGCCTCGCTCGACCAGTCGACAGTGCGGCTGACCGTGGATGCCAGGTATTTCGCCTGCGGCACACCGGAGAGCCTTCGGTCGACCGAGGCCCTGCTCGAGCAGATGGGGGCGCCTTGACTCCGGGTGCCGAGCCAGTTTCCCGTCGCCTCGTCGTGGCGCTTCTCGTCGCAGCGCTCGTGTTGATCCTGCCCTTGTCGCTGCTGATCGGGCGTGGCAGCGGCGGCGGCAGCTTCGGCCTCGGATCCGGCGAGCTGGCCGCGACGATCCTGCGCGAGATTCGGCTGCCGCGAACGCTGCTCGGCGCGCTGGTCGGCGGCACGCTCGGGCTCTGCGGCGCCGGGCTGCAGGGACTGATGCGTAATCCTCTGGCCGAGCCCGGCATTCTCGGCGTCTCCAGCGGCGCCGCTTTCGGCGCCGTCATCGTCTTCTACTTCGGCCTCGCGTCGTCCGATTCGCTGCTGCTGGCCTCCGGCGCCGTTGCCGGTTCGCTCGCAGCACTTGCCATTCTTTACGGACTGGCCGGCCGCTCGGTCGATCTCGTCCGCCTGATTCTTGCCGGCGTCGGCATCAACGCCCTCGCTGCCGCACTGACCTCGCTCGCCCTGAACTTTGCTCCAAGTCCCTATGCCGCGCTCGAGATCCTGTTCTGGATGTTCGGCTCGCTGGCCGACCGCAGCATGGCTCATGTCTGGCTGATGCTGCCGCTGGCCGTGCCCGGATGGCTGCTCGTCGTTGCGGCGGCCCGCGGGCTGGATGCGCTGATTCTCGGAGAGGATACGGCCGTCAGTCTTGGCTTCAGCGTCAAGCGGACCCTCTGGCTCGTCATCGGCGGCACGGCGCTCGCGGTCGGCGCAGCGGTCGCCGTGACGGGTGTCGTGGCCTTCGTCGGTCTGGTCGTGCCGCACCTGCTGCGTCCGTGGGTAGGCTACCGGCCGAGCCAGCTGCTCGGGCCAAGCTTTGTCGCCGGGGCCCTGATCACAGTCGCGGCCGACATCGCGATCCGGTTGATGCCGCCCGGCCCGGAGCTCAAGCTCGGCGTGGTGACCGCCCTGATTGGCGCGCCCTTCTTCCTGCACCTCGTGCTCAAGTCACGCGGCAGGTTGAGCTCATGAGTCTCACAACGGACCGGCTCGAGGTCCGCTACGGCGCGATGCTCGCGGTCGAGCCGACCAGTATCGAGCTCAAGGCCGGCGAACTGGTCGGGCTCATAGGCCCTAACGGCGCCGGCAAAACGAGTCTGCTGCGGGCACTCGCCGGCATACCCGTCGCGGGCTCGCAAGTCAGTTACCGGGGCCGCGCGCTGTCGAGCTTTGGTGAGCTCGCGCGGGCGCGAACGATTGCCTATTTACCGCAATCGCCACAGGCGAACTGGCCGCTCTCCGTCCGCGAGCTCGTGGCGCTCGGCCGCCTGCCGCACGGTCGTTTCGGTCAGCGGCTGCAACCGGCGGACCATGCCGCTATCGAGCGCGCGATGGAGCAGACGGATATCGAGTTGCTGGCCGACCGTCCGATCGACCAGCTGTCCGGCGGCGAGCGCATGCGGGCCCACCTCGCGCGCGCCTTCGCCGTCGACGCACCCGTGCTTCTCGTCGACGAGCCCGTGGCGAGCCTCGACCCTTATCATCAGCTCAGTGTTATGCAGCTGCTCGGCGACTACTGTGGTGAGGACAGGCTCGTGATCGCCGTGCTGCACGATCTCAACCTCGCGCTGCAGAACTGCTCGCGGTTGCTGCTCATGAACGCCGGGAAAGTTGTCGTCGACGACGCGCCGCAAGCCGCGATCAATGCGGCGACTCTTGCCGAGCACTATCGCATCCGCGCCTGGCTGGCCGAGCACCAGGGACGGCGCATCGCCGTGCCGTGGGAGCTGCTCGATGGCGATGACTGACGGCCAGCCCATCGAGATCCGCTCCGTTTGCAAGGCCTATGGCTCGCAGATCGTCCTCGACCATGCCTCGGCCGACCTTGCGCCGGGCGAATTCGTTGCCGTCATCGGCCGCAGCGGCTCCGGCAAATCGACCCTGCTGAAGCTCGTCGGCGGCCTGATCTCGCCTGACAGCGGGTCGATCCGACATGGGGCGCACGATCTCGCGACCATGAGCGAATCCGAGCTGACGACGTTCCGGCGCCGCGAGCTCGGCTTCGTGTTCCAGTTTTTCAACCTCGTGCCGACCCTGTCGGTCCGCGAGAACGTCCTGTTGCCGCTGGCTCTGAATCAGGTGCCGCAGGGCGCAGCCCTGCGGCGCGTCGATGATCTGCTCGGGCGGCTCGGCCTGGCGTCGTGCGCCGACCGTCTGCCTGATGAGCTTTCTGGCGGCGAGCAGCAGCGTGTTGCGATAGCCCGCGCGCTGGCGCACGAGCCCAATCTCGTCATCACCGACGAGCCGACCGGCAATCTCGATGCTGACACGGCCGAAGAGGTCCTCGATCTCCTGATCGAAAGCTGCCGCGACCACAACGCGACCTTGATCGTCGCAACTCACAGCCACGATGCGGCTGCCCGCGCCGACCGGATAGTCCGGATCGCCGACGGCCAGATCGAGCCCGCCGCATGAGACGCCGCTTGCTCGGCCGCGCATCTTGGCGCTTCTACCAGCGCCATCCGTGGCAGCTGCTGCTTGCCGTGGCCGGCATCGCGCTCGGTGTTGCCGTCTTTCTCGGCATCGAGCTGGCGAATGACAGCGCCCGGCGCGCGTTCGAAGCCTCGAGCTCGGCGGCCAGTGAGCAGACGACGCACCGCCTGCTTCCCGTAGCCGGGCCGCTGCCCGAGGCGCGCTATTTCGAGCTCAAGACCGACCAGCGCTGGATCGCGTCGACGCCGGTCATAGAGGCGCCGGTCCTGCTCGCCCTGGCAGGTGGCCAGCGACTCGAAATGATGCTCGAAGGCCTCGACGTGATCGAGGAACCCTCCGTGCGCGGCTTGTCCGGCGTCCGCTCGGGCGATGCCGACCTGCTGAGATTGCTGACCGAGCCACTGACCGTCGTGTTACCGCAAGCGACCGCGAACGCTTATGCGATCGAGACAGGTGATTCGGTCGAGGTGCTCGCCGGCGACAACCGGCACGAGGTCGTGGTCATCGGCACGTCGGAGCTCGGCGCCGACGGCCAGCCGCGCCTGCTGACCGATATCGCCACGGCACAGGAGCTCATCGGCACACCCGGCTTTCTGACCAGAATCGATCTGCGCCTCGACGAGGCGGCGGCGGGCGCGCTCTCGGCCAACCTCGATCCCCGAACCGTGCTCGTGCCGGCCGGTGCCGAAGACCAGATCCTCGGAGAGCTGACCCGGGCCTTCAACACGAACCTGACGGCTCTCGGACTGCTGGCGCTCGTGGTCGGCATGTTTCTTATCTATTCGACGATCTCATTCACGATAATCCAGCGCTGGCGCTCGGTCGCCGTGCTGCGCGCGATCGGTCTCAGCCGCGGCGAGCTCATGGGTAAACTGCTCGGTGAGGCACTGGCGATCGGCATCGCCGGGACGCTGCTCGGGCTGTTGCTCGGCCGCGAGCTGTCCGCCGGACTGCTCGAGCTCGTGCTCAGGACCCTCGACGATCTGTATTTTCGTCGCGCTCTGGCGGCTTCCGAGCCCTCGAGCCTGATCTATGTGTTGAGCGCGCTGCTCGGTGTCGGCGCGACGGTCGTTTCAGCGCTCATCCCGGCCGTGGCCGCTACCCGCCGCGACATCACGTCCGCTTCGCGCAGCCGCCTCGAGCGCAACGCGCACCGGCTGGCGCGCCGGTTCGCGCTCGCGGCCTTGCCGACGCTGCTGCTCGCCGGCGCGATTCTCGCCATCGCCGACCGCGGCCTCTGGCAGGCATTCGTTGCGATCTTTCTGGTCATCGTTGCCGGCGCGATGCTCGTGCCACTGGGAACGCACGGCCTGATGCGCTTTCTCGAGGCGCCTGCCGCCCGGCTGGCGGGAATCGCCGGCCGGATGGCCGTGCGCGGGGTCACAGATTCCCTCAGCCGAACGGGCGTCGCAACCGCCGCGCTCGCCATTGCCGTAGCGACTGTCATGAGCGTCGGCCTGATGATCGCGAGCTTCAGGGCCAGCCTTGTCGACTGGATCGACACGACGATCACGGCCGATCTCTATATCGACGTCGGCCCGGAGCTCGATTCAGGGCTAGAGTCGAGCCTGACCGCGATCGAGGCGCTGCCGGAGGTTGTCGGCATCAGCCGGATGCGGGTCGCACGCACGCTTGCGCCGCTCGGCTCCTTCAACATCAGGGCTCAGGCGCCCGGACCCGAAGGCTATGGCATCGAGCTGACGGCTCCCGATGACGTCACCGCCGAGGCGTTGCTCGACGAAGAAAGATCGGTCGTGGTCTCGGAGCCGCTCGCCTATCGGCTCGGTCTCGAACCCGACACAGCCCTGGAGCTGCCGACAATGACGGGCATCGAGGCGTTCCGGGTCGCCGGCATCTATCGCGACTACAACACGGCGGGCTCGGACATCGTCATCGCGCTCGACGCGTATCGGCGTCACTTCGATGACCAGGGCCTGTCGACGATTGGCGTCCATCTTGCGGCCGACGCCGACGCCGACATCGCGACAGCCGCAATCCGCGCGCTCTTCGCACGCGATCGCGATCTGCGCATCCGCTCGACCGAGTTCATCCGCGAAATCTCGCTCGTGGTCTTCGATCGAACGTTTCAGGTGACGGAAGTCTTGCGTCTCCTGGCCGGCATCGTCGCGTTTCTCGGCATCCTCAGTGCGCTCATGGCGCTCGGACTCGAACGCGAGCGCGAATTCGCGGTATTGCGCAGCCTCGGCATGTCGGTTCGGCAGTTGTTCGTGCAAAACCTTGCCCAGACCGGGCTGCTCGGCCTGACGGCCGGCCTCGCGGCCGCGCCCCTTGGCGCCGCGCTCGCATGGCTTCTGGTTCACGTCATCAACCGACGCTCCTTCGGCTGGTCGATGGACTTCATCGTCGCCCCGAATGCCGTGCTGGCGGGCGTGTCGATGGCCGTCGCCGCGGCACTGCTGGCTGGCATCTATCCGGCCTTCGTCGGTGCCCGGGCCGACATGGGTCTTGCCTGGCGTGATGACTGATCGCGCACGCATCGCAGCCTGGATCTCGCTCAGCGCCTGCTTCGGGCTCAGCGCCTGCTTGGGGCTCAGCGCCTGTGCCCCGGAGCCCGAGCCACGGGCCACAGGCTCCGCGCCGGCACTGAGCGGCATCCGGTTTCTCGCCGAAGGCGCAGATTCGCCCGGGTTCGCCCGGGCGATTGCGCCGCGTGATTACTTCGTCTTTCCGGCAGACCACGCGCCGCATCCCGAGTTTCGCACCGAATGGTGGTACTTCACCGGCAACGTCTTCGATCGCGACCGGAACCACTACGGCTTCGAGCTCACGATCTTTCGCATTGGCGCTAACGCGGCGCCACAGCTGCGAGAATCCGAGCTCGCAACCAGCTCCGTCTGGATGGCACACGTTGCCGTCACGGATACGGCGCGGCGCGAATTTCAGGTCGCCGAGCGACTGAGTCGCGGCGTACCTGGAATCGCCGGCCTCGCCAGCCCCGACCGCTCCGGCAACGAACCGGTCGTGATTCAGGTCGAGGACTTCTCGATCGCATTCGATGGCGACATTGTCACGCTCAACGCCCGTGAACCGGGCTTTGGTATCGAGCTCGAGCTCGGCGGGCTCGCGCGCATCGTCCCCCAGGGCGACAACGGACTCGACCCCAAGGGGCCGGAACCCGGCAATGCCTCGTACTACTTTTCGGCACCGCGGCTGTCGGTCACCGGTCAAATCACATCCGGCGACACCGACGCCGTCCCCGTTGAGGGCGCAGCCTGGATGGATCGCGAGTGGGGCACGAGCGCGCTGTCGCCGGACCTTGCCGGCTGGGACTGGTTCGCTCTGCAGCTCGATGATGGCCGCGACCTGATGTTCTATCGGCTTCGACGCATTGATGGCGGCACGAGCGAATTCAGTGGCGGGTCCATTGCCGCCGCGAACGGCAGCGTCACGCGACTCGGGGCAGAATCGGTCGAGCTCAGCGCCGTTCGCAGCTGGACCAGCCCCGAGACCGGAATTCGCTATCCCGTCGAGTGGCAATTGAGGGTGCCGTCAGAAAATCTCGACCTCAGGGTCGAGCCGCGCATCGACCATCAGGAAATCGACGAGACAGTGCGTTACTGGGAAGGCGCAGTGACGGTCCAGGGGAATGCGGCTGCCGGACCCGTGCAGGGCATCGGTTATCTCGAGCTGGCCGGTTACTGAGTCTCGACCACGCAGGCAGCGCCAACTGACCGATGCTCGGGTCAGCAAACCAGGGGTTAAGCCGTGCGGCGCAAAGCGTCTGCAAACCGTCCGCGCTGGCGGTCGGGTGAGGTGGATCCCGGTCGTCGAAACCAGCCATATCCGGGCGCAGTACTTTGATCCCGACGGCGAGCCGCAGAGCGATCAGATCCGCCTCGTCGAGCGCTTCACGCCGAACGCGGATTACACGCGGCTCGATTACGGGATTACCGTCACGGATCCCGTCTGTTTCACCGAGCCGTTCGAGCTCGAGCGTGAATGGAACTCGCGTCAACGAACCGGATAAATGGGATAAATGGGGTCAGACCCCTTTTCGGCGAAAAGGGGTCTGACCCCATTTTATAGCTCGGAGCGCACGCGCGCGGCCCCCTGGACCAACGCGCAGAGCTTGCCGAAAGCCACGGAGCGCGGCAGATACTTCATGCCGCAATCGGGAGCCGGCACGAGCCGGTCGGGTGGCAGGTGCACCAGCGCCGCGCGGATTCTGGCGGCGACCGTTTCAGGGCTTTCGATCTCGCCCGAGCCGAGGTCGATGACGCCGAGCACGACCGTTTTGTCGCCCAGCTCTGCGAGCACCGTCAGGTCGAGCTTCGGCTGCGCGGCCTCGATCGAGACCTGATCCGCAACCGAGTCCGCAAGCTCGGTGAGGAAAGAGTAGGCGCCGGGCTTGTCGCTGACTGCAGCCGCATAGCCGAAGCAGACGTGGACGACCGTGGTCGCGTCGATGTCGCGGAGCGCGCGATTCAGTGCGCTGACGCCATAGCGACGCGCCTGCTCCGGTCTCGCCTCGAGCCATGGCTCGTCGAGCTGGACGACATTGGCGCCGGCCGCGGCCAGGTCGCGAAGCTCCTCGTTGACGACATCGGCGAATGCCATGGCCAGCGCCTCGTCATCGCCATAGTGCTCATCGGCGGCCTGCTGGGCCATGGTAAATGGGCCCGGCAGCGTGATCTTCGTCGCCTTGCTCGTGTGTCGGCACAAGAACTCCACGTCACCGACTTCCACCGCGACACGCCGCCGGATCGGGCCGACGATTCGCGGCACGACGGATCGCGTCCCGATTCGATTGACGATCGAACCCGGGTTGTCGATGTCGACGCCTTCGAGCGCGGTCGCAAACCGATTCGAATAGCTCTCGCGACGCATTTCGCCGTCGGTGATGATGTCGATGCCGGCGTCTTCCATATCCCGGATGGCGAGCCGGGTCGCGTCGTCCTGGGCTTCCTGGAGGTAATCCGGATCGACGCGCCAGATTTCGGGCATGCGAATCCGCGGCACGCGAGAACCGAGCAGGTCTCGATCGATCAGCCAGTTCGGTTGCGGATAGCTGCCGACGACGGTGGTCGGCAGCAGCTCGGGAATCCGGCTCACGTGAACTCGTTGGTGTGCCCGGTGTTGTTGGGCTTCCGGTCACCCGCGAGCCAGCGCGCGAGCTCCGAATGCGCATCGGCGCGCCGAACGGCCTCGATCTCGGCGGCGTTGTCGGGATCGAGCGTGAACTCGAGCTTGAGCTCATCGGGCGTCTGGACGTAGAGCGACTGACAGTAGCCATGATCCGTCAGGCGGTAGGGGATCCCGGCGGCGTCGAGCCTCTGCCTGGCATCGTCGAATGTCGCCGCGTCGACCTTGAGCGCAATGTGCGAGAAGCGCGCCAGCTTGGGGTGCGGCGGCCGGAACTCGTCATACTCTTCCGGCTGCGCAAACTGGAAGAAGGCCAGCGCGCCGCCATCCTTGAGCTCATAGAAGCAGTGACAGTATTCGAGCTCGCGACCTGCCTCCGGGTTATAGGTGCGCTCGCACCAGGTTGCGACCAGCGGAATTCCGAGCACATCCTCGAGGAATTGCCGATTCGCCTCCTGGTCTTTCGTGACCCATGCATAGTGATGCAGCCTGTCGGGTTGAGCCATTGCCTCGCCTCGGGTTCAACATCTCAATCGATACAAGCAAGCGTGACGGCTTTGGGTTTTGACTGCAAGCGGCGGCGCTGACGCTGCAACGCTTTGCTGTTAGCATCCATCGGGTCCCTGTCCAGGGGACGCTTGGGGGGAGCTATGCAGCAGCGCGTCGACATCACGGCGCTCGTCGACAATGGCAAGATCGGCGGGTTCCATGTGCTTCTTTTTTCGCTTTGCGCCATGTCTTTGATCATGGACGGCTTCGACGTCCAGGCGATGGGATTCGTCGGTCCCGAGATCCAGACCGCCTTCGATCTTTCCCGCGAGCAATTCGGCAACATCCTCAGCGCCGGGAATTTCGGCCTGATGCTCGGGGCGCTGCTGTTCACGATTCTCGGCGACCGGCTCGGGCGCCGGCCCGTGCTGATTTTCGGCACACTGTTCTACGCCGTGCTCTCGATTCTGACCGCGCGGGCAGAAACGGAAACCGAGCTGCTGATCCTGCGCTTCGTCGGCGGCGTAGGGCTCGGCGCCGTCGTCCCGAACGCCACCGCGCTGATCGGAGAATTCAGCCCCAAGCACCTGCGCGTCACGCTGATCATGTCGATTACCGTGGGCTTCACGGCGGGGGCGGCTTTCGGCGGATTCGTTGCAACCTGGCTCGTGCCCCAGTTCGGCTGGCAATCAGTGTTCTACTTCGGCGGTATCGTGCCGCTGATCGTCGGCATTCTGATGTTCTTCTGGTTGCCCGAGTCGCTCGAATTCCTCGTTGTCCGGGGCAAGGCTGAAAAAATCACGGCCTGGATCCGGCGCGTGCATCCAACCGTCGAGGTCGGACCGGACACGGAGTACGTGGCGGCCGAGCAGGGCCGCCAGGGCGTTCCCGTCAAGTATCTCCTGGCCGAGGGACGGGCCCCGGTCACGCTGCTCTACTGGTTCGTCAACTTCACCAACCTGCTCAATCTGTATTTTCTGGCCGGGCTCCTGCCGTCCATCCTGACCGATTCCGGGCTCGATGCGTCGACCGCGCGAATCGTCGCCGCGATCCTGCAGGTTGGCGGCGTGGTCGGCACCTTCGGTTTCGCCTGGCTGATCGCGCGCCGAGGATTCACGCCGATGCTGACGAGCGGTTTTATCGTCGCGTCGCTGGCGATCGCGCTCATGGGCACGCCTTACGCCCTGACGGTCGTGCCCGTGCTGATCGTGGTCGTCTTTGTCGCGGGCTGGTGCATCATCGGCGGGCAACCGGGGCTCAATGCGCTGGCAGCAACCTACTACCCGACCGATATGCGCTCGACCGGTATCGGCTGGGGCCTGGGCTGGGGCCGAACCGGCGCCATCATCGGGCCGCTGATCGGCGGGCAGCTCGGTGCCTGGGAAACGCAGAACGTCTTTCTGATCTTCGCGATCCCGGCGGTCGCGTCGGCAATCGCCATGTTCGCCATGCACCGGCTGGTGCGGCCCGCGGGAGACGAGCCGGCAATGGGCAAAGCGGTACGGTCCTGACCGCGGCAACCGGTTGTCAGGCTTCGGCCGTCGCCTGCTGGCTCAGCGTTTGCCGGAGCCAGCCCGCAAATCCCGCGGGATCCGACGCGTATTGCCGGTTCGGCACGGCGAACCATTGATCATCGAGCTGGAGCACGAACGCCGGGAACCCGTGCGCGCCGATCTGCTGCATCATGCGCCGCGAGTTCGTAATGTGCGAGTCGACGTTCACGTTAGATAGCGCGGCGTCGAAAGCGTCAGGATCGAGGCCGATCTCGACCGCCAGCGACCGCAGCACCTCGGGCTCGACGACGCGAAGCCCGCGCTCGTAGTGCGCATGCTGGATGGCCTCGAGCATCGCCAGCCCCTGCCCCGCCGCAATCGACTCGGCAGCCAGCACGGCGGCGGTCGTGGGCCGCGATTCCAGCGTCATCGTCGGATCGAGCAGCAGGCCCGATCGATAGGCTTCGCCGTAAGGCTGACCACTGATCCCGGCGACTCGCCCATCGGCCTCCCGAATATAGAGCCGCGTCTCCTCGGGGAGCTGCGTCGGCTCGGGCCAGAGACCCCCGCCATGCAGCCGAATGGAGAGACCCTTGACCTTGGCGGCCGCCTTGACGAGCGGTTCGGCACCGTAGCACCAGCCGCAAAGCGGGTCATAAATGTAGTGCAGCGTCGCGCTCATCTTTCAGCCAGTTGCGGCTCCGGCCGCGGCCTCCCCCAATCCGATCCCTGTTTAACAGAATTCTCGTTTCACGGCGCGCCGGGCACAAGCTCGTTTCGACCGGCAAGTCTGCTGGACGCGTGCCGATCCCGGCTCTATTCTCTTCGTGATGATAGGCCGACCGAGCAATCCCGCCGCGTTTCTGGGCGTCACTGTGGTGGCACTGGCCGCCGGTGCCGCCATCTACTGGCTCACTCCGAGCGGCCCGAGTGATACCGAGCAGTGGTCCCTGGTCGAGGCCTATTGCCTCGATTGCCACAATGGCATCGACCTGTCGGGCGACATCAGCTTCGAGGGCCTTGGCCCGGACGACATTGCCGCCCACCCCGAGACGTTCGAAGCAGCGGTGCAAAAGCTTCGCGGCCACTTGATGCCGCCCCCCGGGAACCCGCGTCCAGGGGCTGTCGAAGTCGAAACCCTGATTGCCTGGCTCGAGGACGCGCTCGACGCCGCAACCGAGACGCCGCGAGCCGCACACGTGCCGATTCAGCGCATGAGCCGGTCCGAGTACGCCGCAGCCGTCCGCGATCTCCTCGCGGTCGAGATCGACCCGGTCGAGTACCTTCCGACCGAGATCGAGGTCGACGGCTTCACCAACATGGCCGAGGCGCTGACAACGTCGCCGGCCTTTCTCGAACAATACGTCAGCGTGGCGCGGGCCGTGGCACGCCAGGCCGTCGGTCAGCCCGAGCCGAAGCTCGGCAGTGCCTGGTTTGCGCCGCCGCCTGCCACCGTCACACAGGACGGCCATGAGGATGGGTTGCCGCTCGGCACGCGCGGCGGCATGCGCTTCGTCCACAACTTCCCGGCTGACGGCGAATACCGCTTCAGCATTGCGGACCTCGATCTCATTCCTTATGCGCGCGGGCTCGAAACCGAGCACACGCTGGTCATGCTGATCGATCGCGAAGAGGTCTACCGGGCGCAGATTGGCGGAATGGAAGACCTCATGATCGTCAATCGGGGCGGGGCGCCTGCGGCTGCCGAGATCATGGCGAGGTTCACTGACATCCCGGCACGCGTGACGGCCGGCGACCACGAGGTCGTCGTCACCTTCATCGAGCGGTCGCAGGCCGCAACCGACGGGCACATCTACGGCTTCGTGCCCTATGGCGGCTTCAGCTTCAACAACATGATGCGCGTGCCGCGCGTCATCGGCGGAGTCGAGGTCGTCGGGCCGTTCGCTTCCACCGGCGTCTCCCGCACGGCGAGCCGCGAACAGCTGTTCGTCTGCATCGCCGAGGTGGCTGCTCGCGAGCGCGAGTGCGCCGAGCAAATCGCCGCGAATCTTGCCCGGCGCGCCTTCCGGCGCCCGGTGCAGGCCGAGGATATCGAGACCCTGATGCCCTTCTACGAGACCGCCCGGGCCACCGGCGGCTCGTTCGATGCCGGTGTCGAGCAGCTTGTCGCAGCCGTGCTCGTCAGCCCGGATTTTCTCTACCGCGCGATCAGGCCTCAGGACGAGGCGCTGACAGAACAGCATGAGTATCACCTCGACGGTCTCGAGCTCGCGTCGCGGCTGTCGTTTTTTCTCTGGGGCTCGGTGCCCGATTCCGAGCTGCTCGATCTCGCGGCCGAGGGCCGCCTGGCCACGCCCGAGGTGCTCGATGCCCAGGTTGCGCGCATGCTCACCGATCCGCGCGCTGAAACACTGGTCACGAACTTCGCTTTGCGCTGGCTCAATGTGGACGACCTGACGGCCGTCGAGCCTGACGCCGCAATCTTTCCCGATTTCTCCGAGGAGCTGCGCGCCGATTTCGCGACCGAGGTGACGCTGTTCCTCAAAAGCATTCTGCTCGAGGAACGCAACGTACGCGAGCTACTGACGGCCGATCACACTTTCGTCAACGACCGGCTGGCCGGGCATTACGATATCGACGGCGTCTACGGCCCGCAGTTCCGCCGGATCGCGCTCGACAATCCCGCCCGGCACGGGCTGCTCGGCAAGGCTGCCGTGATGCTCAGGACGTCCTACGGTGACCGCACCTCGCCGGTTTTGCGCGGCGCCTGGGTGCTCGAAAAGCTCATGGGCACGCCGCCGGCTCCACCGCCGCCCGGTGTCGAGACGGACCTGTCGAATCCCGAGGGCGGGCAACCGACGACGATACGGGTCCGCCTCGAGCAGCACCGCGAGGCGCCGAACTGCAATGGCTGCCATGGCGTCATCGACCCTTATGGTATTGCGCTCGAGAACTTCACGGTGCTCGGCGAATGGCGTGACGACGACCTGGCTGCGAATGCGCCAATCGACGCGACAACCGTGCTGTCGAACGGCCGGGCCGTCAACGGCCCCGTCGAGCTCCGCGACGCGCTGCTCGCTCGTCCCGATCAGTTCGTTCAGGCGTTCACCGAGAAACTCATGATGTACGCCCTGGGCAGGGAGCTCGAGTATCATGATATTCGGCAGGTCCGACGCGTCGTTCGCGATGCCGAGCCGCAGGATTACACGCTGTCTGCGATCGTCACCGGCATTGTCGCCAGTGACGCCTTCAGAATGCAGGGTGCACCAGGCGAGGAGTAGGCCCATGTTTCTGACCAAAAAACATTTGTCCAGGCGCACGGCCCTGAAGGGCCTCGGAGTTTCCCTTGGCTTGCCCTTGCTCGACGCAATGATTCCCGCCGGGACGGCGCTGGCCCAGACGGCTGCGGCGCCGGCCCTGCGCGCCGGGTTCTTCTATATCCCGCACGGGGCGATCATGTGGAACACGGCTCACGGCGCCGAGATGGACCACTGGACGCCGAAGGGTGCCGGCGCCGACTTCGAGCTCAGCCCGATCATGGCACCACTCGAGAAGTACAAGCACCTCGTCACCTCGTTCTCGAATCTCGAGAACAAGGCCAGCCAGAACTCCGTGCACTCGGTCAATCCTGCCACCTGGCTCTCGGGCGCAAGACCCAATCTGTCTGCCCCTCGGGCCAGCATGACGAGCACAATCGACCAGCTCATCGCCAATCAGATCGGTCAGGAAACACCGTTGCCCTCGCTCGAGGTGGCGTCGGAGACGACGATTCAGACCGCCGCCTGCGGCGGTGGCAGCGGTGGCTGCTATTACAGCTCGACACTGTCGTTTCGTGATGCGAGCTCGCCGCTGCCGATGGAGTTCAACCCGCGCAAGATCTTTACCCAGTTATTCGGCGAGGGCGACACACCGGCCGAACGCGAGGCGATAGCCGGCCAGACCCGGAGTCTGCTCGACCTGATCTCCGAGCGAACGGCGAGCCTGCAGCGCGAGCTCGGCCCGTCCGACCGCCGCCGGCTCGACGCTTATCTCGAGACCGTGCGCGAGATAGAGCGCCGCGTCGAGAAAGCCGGGCAGCGCGACCTGTCAGGAATCGATCTCCCCGAGGCGCCGATCGGTGAGCTGCCCGACTTCGACGACCAGGTCGTGCTGATGTTCGACCTGATCGCGCTGGCCTACCAGGCGAATCTGACGCGAGTCGCCTCGTACATCATGGTTGCCGAAGGCACGAACCGCACCTACAACCACATCGGCATTTCAGATGCCTTCCATCCGCTTTCGCACCACGCCAACAAGCGCGAGAGTCTCGAGAAGCTCGTACGAATTCAGACGTATCACATGCAGCGCTTCGCCGAATTCATCGAGAAACTCGATGCAATCGAAGACGGCGACGGGTCGCTGCTGGACCACTCGATGTTCCTTTACGGCTCTAACATGAGTAATAGCGACCGGCATAACAATTACCCGTTGCCGAATATTCTCGTCGGCGGCGGCGCGGGCAGGCTCAACGGCGGGCGACATATCGAGCTGCCGGAGTACACCACGCTTTCGAACCTGCTGCTGACGATCCTGAACAAGGCCGGCATAGAGAGCGACAGCTTCGCTGACAGCACCGGCGTCATCGCCGGAGTCTGAGGCCGGAACCATGCCGACCAGAAACGGGCGCACGACGATCGACCGGCGGCTGTTTCTCGGCGCCCTGGGCGCCACGGCGGCTGTCTCTTCGCTCGGGCCGGCGAGGCTCGAGGCGCAGGACGCGACGCCGCAGTTGATCCGCGTCGATCAGCGGATCACGGTCATTACAGGCCTCGGTGGCAACGTGCTGGTACGGAACGGGGCCGCGGGCGCCGTCGTGGTCGACAGCGGCTCGGCCGAGCATGCCGACACGCTGCTCCGGGCTATCGAAGAAATCGCAAGCGCGAACCCTGTCCGCAGCCTCTTCAATACGCACTGGCATCTCGATCAGGTCGGTGGCAATGCCGCAATCAAGGCACTCGGTGCCGAGATCATCGCGCACGAAAAAACTCACGCGCACCTGGCGATACCGTACTTCCTGCCGACCGAGGATCGATACCAGCCGGCACTGCCCGACGAGGCCCATCCGACGACCCGATTCTTCGACGATGGCGTGCTGGATCTCGAAGGCGATGTCATCCGTTACGGCCATCTGCTCGAGGCGCACACTGACGGCGACATTTTCGTTCGCTTCGACAATGACAACATCGTGGCCGCAGGAGACGCCATCTCGCCAATGCGGGATCCCGTGATCGACTGGTACGGCGGCGGCTGGCTCGGCGGCCGCATCGATTCCCTCAAGCGGCTGCTCGACCTGAGCGACGACCAAACGCGATTCGTGCCGAGTTACGGACCCATCGTCGATCGCGACTACGTGCAGGCCGAGCACGACCTCATGGTCAGCCTGTTCGATATTCTCTTCGAGCGCGTCCGCGCCGGTGAGAGCGCTGCCGACGTCAATCGCTCCGGCGCACTCGATGCACTGCCGCGTCGGTTCGACGATCCGGCGAAGCTGCTCTACGACATGCACAAGAGCATGTGGGGCCACTACAACACGCTATCGCACGATATCGTCTGAGTCATGTTGCAAGTACTTCGTGTTTCGTTCGTCCTGGGTTCACTCGCCTTTCTCGCGAGCCTGAGTTATCCGGCGCAAGCCAGTGAGCTCGCCGACCTGATCGAGGATGGCGCGAGACGCGAAGCGCTCGCTCTGATCGGGAACGGGGCCGATGTCAATGAAGCGCAGGGCGACGGCACGACGCCTTTGCACTGGGCCGTCTATCGTCTCGATACAGAGCTCGTGGCGTTGCTGCTCGAGTCAGGCGCCGACCCCGACGTCATCAATAGCTATGGTTCGAGCCCGCTGGCAGAAGCGGCCAAGGTGGCCGAGGCCGGGCTCGTCGAGACCCTGCTCGAAGCCGGCGCTGACCCGGATGCGCCAAACCCTGACGGGCAGACCGTCCTCATGCTTGCGACGCGGTCGGGCTCGACCGAGATCGTGCGGCTGTTGCTCGAGCACGGCGCCGACGCCAACGCCCGGGAGTCCTGGCGCGGCCAGTCGGCCTTGATCTGGGCCGCCGACTCTAGGTTTCCGGAGATCGTCGATCTCCTGCTCGAGCACGGCGCCGAGGTCGAGTTTCGGGCCGAGTCCTTCGACTGGCCGTCGCAAATCACATCCGAGCCACGGGCACAATACCGCCCGGTTGGCGGCCTCACGCCGCTGCTTTACGCGGCGCGCTCCGGCTGCACGGCCTGCGTCGACTCGATGCTTGCGGCAGGCGCCGATATCGACCGGCCGACTCCCGAGGGCATGACGCCACTGATCATCGCCCTCGACAACGGCGCATTCGTGACGGCGAAGCGCCTGCTCGAGCGGGGGGCCAATCCGCATCTCTGGGACTGGTACGGCAGGACGGCGCTCTATGTTGCTGTCGACATGGCGAACGCGGGGCGCGGCTCGCGCAACGCTGGCGGCGCGCCCGTTCCTGAAGATGCCGGCGACGGCGCGCTAACCGTGACCGGGTTCGAGATTGTCGAGTTGTTGCTCGAGGCAGGTGTCAATCCAAACGCTCAGCTCACCAAGCATCGACCGAGCCGCGGCGGCAACATCGGCCGGTTCAGCGATCCTCTGCTGACGACGGGCTGCACACCATTGTTGCGCGCTGCGATCGCCCAGGATCTGGCGACTATGCGCGTGCTCATCGAGCATGGCGCGCTCGTCGATCTGCCGAACGTCATGGGCGTAACGCCGCTCATTGTCACGGCCGGAGTCAGCGGCGGTGGGCGCGGCGGCGTTTTCGGCGGCCCGTTCGGCGCCGAGGACCGCGCCATCGAGATCATCGACATGCTGCTCGAAGCGGGAGCAGACATCAACGCGCGCATTGTCGACAGCTACAACCTGACCGCGAGATTCGGGCGAACTCCGAATGCCTTGACCGAGCGCGAAGGTCATACGGCGTTGTTTGCCGCAGTCAGTCGCGGCTGGGGCCGCGCTGTCGAGCATCTGATCGCCAACGGCGCCGAGGTCGACGTCGTCGACGCTCGTGGCCGAACACTGATCGACGTCGCCATGGGTCGAATCGGCGGGCGCGAAACGACAATTTCCGAAGCGATCGCCGCGACGCTCGAGCGTCATCTGGCGGCAATGCAACCGCAATAGCCTCAGCACAAAAAAGAAGGCCCCGCCTGAACTCAAGCGGGGCCTTCCGAAAAAAGCCTGGCGATGACCTACTCTCGCATGGCGAATGCCACACTACCATCGGCGCTGAACGTTTTCACTTCCGAGTTCGGGATGGGATCGGGTGGTTCCCGTTCGCTAATGTCGCCAGAACAACCGGTACGACAGCCATAGTCAGCTGCCAAATTTGGAATGATCCGTCTAGCTCAACCCCTCGTTGTGAGGAATTTCGCAAAGTCGCGCTGTGTTTTTTCGAGGCACCAGACCTTTTGGGTGTTATATGGTCAAGCCTCACGGGCAATTAGTACTGGTTAGCTTCATGCATTACTGCACTTCCACATCCAGCCTATCAACGTTGTAGTCTTCAACGGCCCTTCAGGGGGATCGAGTCCCCAGGGAAACCTAATCTCAGGGGGGGCTTCCCGCTTAGATGCTTTCAGCGGTTATCCCTGCCGTACGTAGCTACCCGGCAATGCCACTGGCGTGACAACCGGAACACCAGAGGTACGTCCACTCCGGTCCTCTCGTACTAGGAGCAGCTCCCTTCAAGTTTCCAACGCCCACGGCAGATAGGGACCGAACTGTCTCACGACGTTCTAAACCCAGCTCGCGTACCACTTTAAATGGCGAACAGCCATACCC